>NZ_CP150485.1:0-103848 GCF_016469055.2 Serratia sp. PAMC26656
ATGCAACTATGGGTACATTACAAACAACCCATAGATAGTTATATGAATGAAAATAAAGGGATTGTTAAAACTAGTCGCCCAGCTATTGCACAATCTAATGAACTGACCGAGGCAGCTTACTATCTCTCACTGCAGGCAAAACGAGTACTGTGGTTATGCCTTATGGAAACCTATAGGCAAGAAGACCATCCAGGTACGTTTACAGTGCGGGTTGCTGATTACCAGCGATTGTTCAAGGTGAGCCAAGCTACGGCCAGTACAGATGTCAGGAAGGGCATTGATGCCTTGTCAAACAGCTCTGTTACCTTCTTTCCATCTGATGGGGAGTATGAAGAACGGAAACGCCCTTGGCTGGCAGAAGCTGGTTTAAAACGAGGTCGAGGTTCATGGAACATTGAATTCAATAATAAAGTGATGCCCTACCTTCTTGATCTTAGTAGTCAATTCACTACTTACAATCTTTATGATTGTGGCCGCATTAACAGTGTGAGAGCTATCCGCCTTTACGAAAGCCTTTGTCAGTTTAGAAAATCCGGCATATGGATCACGACACCAAATTGGTTAGCTGAACGTTACCAACTACCACAATCGCAACGAGATAATTTTGCTGAGATGAAACGGACGTTCATCAAGCCGGCCCTAGATAAGATCAGTAAAGAAACCCCCTTGACGGCCTCGATGTCAGAGACCGACGACGGCAAATTGATTTTTACCATCATTACTAAAAACCCGGAGCCAGCCTTACCTAACGTTTGAACTTTAGCTTTTTCCCATACATGGGCCTAACGAACTTGTGCTGTATCCCATAGTCGTTGGACTAAATCTCACCTTCTGCCGAACGGCATGCAAAATAATAGTAACTTTAGCTATTTCCCATACCAATGCATTTTCAATGCATCCGAATCGTCTTTTTCTTAAGCTTTAGTTCTATTTCGTCGATCATCAGCTGGAGCATTTTCACCAGGTCTAACGTCAATTGTTCAGCAGCCTCAAAACTGAGTTTAAGAATGTTGATTTGCCCTTCACCCAACACATTTTGCAATGTGACTCGTTTGAACCCTTCCAGGTGACGCCTTTCTTTCAATAACTGAGTAATACGCTTGGTGATGATCTTGGCTATGTCAGGATACTCGGGGTTTTCGAAAACGTGCAGATGGCTTTTTACCAAGGGCTCCCAGGAAAACAAGATGTCGTATCGAGTAACAAAACGGGCTTGCTTAGGTGGAAAGTGCCACAACACAATAAACGGCATGCTATTTCTCATGCACAGCTCAAAATGGTGCTGCCAGACATTGGGAATTGCCCGTCCTTCACACAACAGATAATAATCGGAAGGCTTAAGCGTTGGGACACTCACGGGCAGCGGATCAGACAAAACAGTGCCAATCCGGGTTTGCCAATGCTCGCGCAATGCTTCGTTCATTGGAGGGATCGTAATACATAACCAACTGAGAGGGATGTACACGGCTATAGAAGGGTCAACAACCCCTTCTTCTGAACTAAGGTATACCTTCAATTTCGACAGCTCGAGGGTTATCTTTGTGCGTTTCTAGCCAGGCGATAAATGGACTCGGTACAACATGGCACAAATTTCCCCAGCTACGACCATATTTATAGAGCTCCCAACCAGTCTGTCGGATATAGTGATGTTGCACGTAGCCACCAACAGGCGATACGGGTAGCTGAATCGAGATCCTGTACCTCATATTCAATCCATCCCTGCGGTATTGGGTATTCGGTTGGCCACAGGTCAGCGCCAAAACATGAATTTGCGGCCTGTGATAACGGCCAGACGGCAAAATGCTTAACGCCCTTCAGCATACTTTCTTCCGAAAGCAGGTAATCGCAGTTACCCTCCATTGGCTTAAGCGGTAGACCGAGTACCTGCACATAAAATTCGGAGCTGGATTCAGTATTTTTCGATATGGGGCCAAGCCCAGCGATAAACAAGACTTCAATTCCCGGTAAATTCTGCGACATACCTGCTTCCCTAACTGTCTGGAATTGACTCCTAAATTTATACTACGACTAACTGAATCACCACGTCTAATCTTGACTTTTCAGTGCCATATTAGCGGAATCCATAACGTCCGCTTCTCGCAGCAAACGTACGGCTCGGTTGATTTGACTCAGCAATTAGTGCGATAAGCGCATGTAAGGCGGCAGGATGAGGTGAGATCGACTTTCCAGGGTTTGCCCGCCGGTTTTGCACGACGACAATCGTCAATAAATCCCGTTTGGCGACGAAATTTAAAATCTTGCACGAACCATATTAACCTCATCATTTTTTTCAATTATCGCAGGGTCTGAGTTATACCCAGAAGCCTTTTCAGCATCCCTTACCTGCTCTCGCAAAGATTTATTAGGGATTTCGGGACAACCTACAAGACCTAACGTAAAAATAAATATCAGAGTAAATCGTAAAATTGCCAGGCTAAATTTACCCATCATACTTTCCTAAATTGATTAAAAGCATAAAACACGATCTAAACCTATTCTATTAAAATCAAATGTATCTTTTTATATGAAACCCCCCTCTATCATTAACAAGTGGAATTTTTATACTGCATCTTGATGGTTGGGTGGTTGGCGTAACATTTTAATATTCATAGATAACAATTAGTTCTGTTGGTTAATGAAGGCCCTTATAACAAGGGCCTTCATTTAATATAAGACTGTTACTTAGTTAATTTATGTTTACTTCTATCCTAGTAACTTCATTATGGGATCTCTGAAATTTCTTTCACTTCAGACTGGTTAATCAAATTCGAATATGACGGTCATTAGTCTTCACGCCCCACAATCCGGCCAACGCACTGATGATTGCACCAAGAAGCAAGGCAAAGAATGACCACAGAGCCGCACTCGCTAAAGCATCTGCAGCTGCGGCAGCCTGCTCACGGGCTTTCTGTTTAAGCTCGGCATACTTTTGCTTCGCCTCATCAATTTTCGCTTCTGCTTCATCGAGACGTTGCTTAACGATTTGAGCTGTTTTTTCTTTCGTATCGATCAAGTTAGTGACTGTTTTATCAACCTCTGCGGGAGTCATGTCGGTATTTTCACTCAGCGCTTTTTTCAATGAATCCTGATCAACATCCTGAGTAATTGCATCAGCGCGCATTTTCAGCTTACTAATCAGTTTCTGTATGATAGCGTCATTGCTATCAGGCTCGTTGAAGAAAGCTTTAATCGCATCACTCAAATCCGTTTTAGCACCATCAAGCTGCTGCTGCATAAATTCTGGCTGCAACGAAGGAATATCACTCTTTTTCAATGCAGCTACCACATCCGATTTTAGGTACTCCGGCTCAAGTTTTGTGTCAATGTCCAGCTGGTCAAAGAGATTTTTTCCCATATTTGCCACTCCGGAAGCACCGTCTCCAAGGGCAGAGCCTGCACCTGAAAGCAGGCTACCTGAGGTTGAAGCTATGGCACCGAGCGCGTTACCAGTCATCTTAACGGCTGAGCCAACCAACAAGGTTCCCAGAACTGCAGCAACAATGAGCGATGTAGCCCACACTAGGAAGCCATGAATGAGACCATCATTTGCTGCCAGACGCCCGGCAACGAAAGCGCCAACTGCAAGACTGACAATAATCGAGATTGCAGACCAGACGGCAACTGTGGTTCCCGCTCCGTTTACTGGATCGTCCGAAACCGGGTCAACAATGGAAAGCCCAAGACTTGTACCCAACGTTGACAACAGTAATGACACGGCCAATACAGTGATAACACCACCTATTACGCTACCCCATGATATTTTTCTTTCGGCAATCATTCTATTTTCCTTCTTCATGTAGTTAACATTGTGTTACATTTGCTGTGTATAGATATCACCGTCTCAAAGACGAGATATTCAATATATCAATTTGTTTTTTTACTCGATATGGCATCAATAAGAAAGCGGCCCTCATTAATAATTGGTATTGGTTGTCCTATCGTAACAGTGCGAAAAAAGTGTATGCACTTACTTAATGCATTCGATAATGCGATAAGAAATTCACCGATAAAGTCTACGGGGGAATCTGAGAAAGCTGAGTTTTACCCGATAGATTTAGATGAATAATCACAATAACAAAACCTATTATAAACTTAACAAGTGTATAGCCATAGTATTGCTCCTCATTCGTAGGGCTCCCTTAAATGAGAGCCCTAATTAACTACTATTTTAGCCAGCAATTTCCTGTGCTACGCTTTCTCTGGACCAAATACGATGTCCTCTCATAACATTACAGAACGCCTCTGCCAAATCCGCAGCCTTATCCCCCACGACAATACCTTCATCTGGTTTGGGCAACGGCAACGCATCATAAAGTTTAAACGCTTTACCTTGCAACCCTATCGCTTTCAGATGCTTAAATGCCTGGATCACGTAATGTTTGGCGTTGCCGTTTTTCATCAAGGAGTCAATGCTGTCTTCTCCATCCGGTATAATAACGGCATCCACCATCACAGATGGGTTGCCTTCTATGGTACCATCGACCTCTATTTCATTACCTTGCAAAGAAGTTATTCTACCCACGTGCGGAGCAAAAATCTTACCATGAACACCATATTTTTTAAGTGTTTTCATAATATTATCAATAGCGTCCCCACAAACGCCATCGGCAGCAAGAATAGCCACTTGGCGTGATTTCAATATCTGATGATGCCCATCGTACATACTTAATGAACGATCCTTAGATAACCCGTTGACGGGGCCAGGTAGTGGATGCTTCAGTTGTTCTTGGCTCAATTTTATCCCAAGATTATCCGCGACAGATTGGGCCAACTGGTGATCAATATAAGTAAGTTGATCAACCACACGTTCACGTATCCAAGGGCGCACTACCTTGCCTAATTCGAAACTGAACCCTCCGACAATATGATTTTGTTCCACTTTGGTTTGACTCAGCCAAAATAACCGTGGCTGGGAATAGAAGTCAACAAAAGTGCTACTCCTTTTGCGAGCTTTGTCACCATTTATTGGTTGTGGGTAGGTTGTAAACCCTCCCTCTGCCGGGGGGGTTTCTCGTGGCCAATTGTTATTTATAGAGTTAGGTTCATAATTGGCTGTTCCAGAAATACCCATACGATGCATCCCATCACGCTGATGGTTGTGGAAAGGGCAAATTGGTTTATTAATAGGAATTTCGTGGAAATTTACTCCCCCCAAACGGCTAATTTGGGTATCAATGTAAGAAAAGAGTCGCCCCTGAAGTAGTGGGTCATCAGAAAAGTCTATACCTGGAACGATGTTACCAGGACAAAATGCTACCTGTTCGGTTTCACTAAAGTAATTATCTGGATTGCGATTCAATACCATTTTGCCAACGAGATGAACGGGAACCAAAGACTCTGGGATCAACTTAGTTGGATCAAGTATATCAAAATCGAATTTATGTTCATCTTCCTCTGGAATTATCTGCAACCCGAGTTCATATTCAGGATAGTCACCCGCTTCAATGGACTCCCACAACTCACGGCGATGAAAATCTGGGTCGCGGCCTGTCAGCAATTGAGCTTCATCCCATATTAGAGAGGAGACGCCGTATACAGGCTTCCAGTGGAAACGTATAAAGTGGCATTGGCCTTCAGCATTAATCATTTTATAGGTATGGATGCCGAATCCCTCCATCATACGATAGCTACGGGGAATACCGCGATCTGACATTGCCCACATAACGTTATGCAGCGTCTCTGGCTGAAGTGAGATATAATCCCAAAAAGTATCATGCGCGCTTTGTCCTTGCGGTATTTCATTATGAGGCTCTGGCTTCACTGCATGAACAAAGTCCGGGAACTTAATCGCATCCTGAATGAAAAATACGGGCGTATTATTACCTACGAGATCAAAATTGCCTTCTTTAGTATAGAATTTTGTTGCCCAGCCTCGAATATCTCTTACCGTATCAGCAGAGCCTCGGGAGCCCTGGACAGTAGAAAAACGCACAAAGACAGGTGTTTTAACACTGGGATCCTGAAGGAATTCGGCTGTGGTATAGGAGGCTAGCGATTCATAGACCTGAAAATAACCATGTGCACCAGCACCTCGTGCGTGGACTACCCTTTCAGGAATGCGCTCATGATCAAAATGTGTGATCTTTTCTCGCAGAATAAAGTCTTCGAGCAAGGTTGAGCCGCGAGCTCCTGACTTTAGTGAATTTTGATTATCGGAAATCTTCACGCCCTGATTCGTGCGCAGCGACTCTCCCTGAGGATCAGACCGAAATTTATCTAACTGTTTGAGCTTCTCGTTTCTATTTTTAGGTGTCTTATCAGAACCCGGCATCATAGGTTCCGCACCCGGGGGACTTATACTAGTAAGGGGTTTAATTACCTTTTCGGCGGGTGCAGTATCTTCATAGTGCGGTTCAACTGTAGAGATTGTCTTATCATTACTTCCGTTAGAAGTAAAATCAGCTTTGTTTTTCTTCATCACAAAAATCTCCATTTTCAATAAAAACAATCACTTAGAATCAACAAACCATTAGCCACTTATAAAGCATAGTTAATATATTATGGACTTGGTAGTAACAGCTTGAACAAAGAGGTATCGAGAAGGGTATCCAGTTGGGTGAACAGCGCGGTATTGAAGCATCACTGAAAATTACCCGTGCCATGCTGGCCAATGGCCTCTATCGCGACTCGGTGATGAAGATGATCGGGCTGACCGCTGACGACCTGACGCAGATCCGGCACTAATTTTTCGCTTAGAGGGACAAGGTAGCCATTGACAGATAAAACCGAAAACACCACCTCAGCGCTTAGCCATCTGGCGTTCTGCGCCCTGGCGGCGCTGGGGGTGGCACGCCAGGACGGTATCGCCAGCACGCCCTATGCCGAAAACCTATTCCTTATCCGCTGGCTGGCCACCGCTCAGAAGCAAAATAATAATGGTCAAGCCATGCTGGAGGCGGCTATTGCCGGATGTGGGGTGACGCAACTTCCGGACTGGTTATGCGGTGATGCCATCAAAAAGGGGCAGCTTCGTGCAATTCTACCCACATTTCAGGCACCGCCCCCCCATTTCTGCAATGTGGCCCAGGACTCACACGGTCCTTCCTAAAGTGAGAGCCTTGATTGAAGAACTGAAAAAAGAGTTGCCGGCACACTTGTCGAGAGCGCAGCGTTCATCTGTTGCGCGGTAATGAAGTATCAATGCCGGATACATCATCAGCATGCCTCCGTAAAACCTCGGCCTTCAGGCCGGGGAGGAAAGGAGGCGGTTTTCCGGCTAACGGCCTTTTGCATAATCACATTTTTCCTCTTTAGTATGTGAAACCATGAAACGTGCATATAAATACCGGTTTTACCCGACACCAGAGCAGGCTGAGCTTTTGGCTCAGACGTTCGGCTGTGTGCGCTTCGTCTACAACTCCATCCTCCGCTGGCGAACCGATGCGTACTACGAGCGAAAGGAAAAAATCGGTTATCTACAGGCTAATGCCCGCCTTACAGCACTCAAAAAAGAGTCTTATTACGCCTGGCTTAACGATGTTTCCTGCGTCCCACTCCAGCAGTCTCTCCGCCACCAACAAACCGCTTTTGCTAACTTCTTCGCCGGACGCGCCGCATATCCGGCCTTCAAAAGCAAACGGCACAAGCAGGCGGCTGAGTTCACTGCAAGCGCGTTTAAATACCGTGACGGCAAGTTGTACATGGCAAAAAGCAAGTCTCCACTGGACATTCGCTGGAGCCGTGAATTACCTTCTGTACCGTCAACCGTTACCATCAGTAAAGATGCCGCCGGCAGATACTTTGTTTCCTGTCTGTGTGAGTTTGAACCTGTATCAATGCCTGTTACCGATAAAACTGTCGGCATTGATGTTGGCTTAAAAGACCTGTTCGTCACTGACACCGGGTTCAAGACCGGCAATCCCCGACACACCGCTAAATATGCGAAGCGACTGGCGTTGCAACAGCGCAGGTTGAGCAGAAAGAAAAAAGGCTCAAAGAACCGTGCCAAAGCACGCTTAAAGGTCGCCCGTCTCCACGCGAAAATAGCCGATTGCCGGATGGACAACCTGCACAAGTTGTCCCGCAAACTGATTACCGAAAACCAAGTTGTTTGCGTCGAATCCCTCAAAGTGAAAAACATGATCTGCAACCTGAAGCTGTCTAAAGCGATAGCTGATGCTGGCTGGAGCGAACTTGTTCGCCAGCTACAGTACAAAGGCAAATGGGCGGGTCGTAGCGTTGTCGCTATCGACCAGTATTTCCCTTCTTCCAAACGCTGTAGCTGTTGCGGCTTCACCATGCAAAAAATGCCTCTTGATGTGCGTAAATGGCAGTGCCCTGAATGCGGCGCAGCTCATGACCGGGACATTAACGCGGCACGTAATATCAAAGCTGCCGGGCTGGCAGTGTTAGCCCACGGAGAGCCTGTAAATCCTGAACCGCAACACGCGGCTTAGGTTCGGCTCGTTGAAGTGGGAATCCCCGTCCTTCAGGACGGGGAGCAGTCAACTATTGAAAGCCAGCCAGGATTATATTCGCTCCAGCAAATTGACCACTGGTTGTGAGCGTCTTTTTCCATTCCAACCCGGTAACGCGCACCGTAGATTTTGCGACCCACTGAGTCATACGTCTTCTCGGCAATAACCCGGCCTATTATCAGGAAGCCTGACTGGCGATCGGAGTGGACACATACTTTCAGAGGTTTACCAAAATGCTGCATCCAGGGCCATGGAAGCCGGAAGGCTTTCATGGCGGCAATGATATTTCATCTCCCTGAGATATAGCCCAGGGGGGTAAAGTTATCCGCGGCGTTTTCACTAAAACATGTGCTGAAAAGTGTGAAATCTGCCTGGTCCAGCGCCCACGCGTAGCGATACCAGATATCGCTCACCTACTGTTCGCCACTCGTAGCACGGTGGTTTTTCTGGCACAATATGCCAGAAGGCATCAATTTCACTGATAATGGCGACTGGCGTAAATCCCTGATGCCAGCCGGACTCTTCAGCCGATAGCTACCATCCCGATAAGGGGTCCGCTTGGAAAGCGGAAAATATCCCACGCTAAGCCTGTTTTTTGTACAGACTGGCATCAACTGTGCGTAACGGTCGGTATTTACCGGATCCCAGCTTAAGATTATTGCGCCAGATGTAATCTCCGCTCAGGTTGATATGCTCCCAGCCCAGTGGGGACAGGTGAGAAACCAACGGCTCATTAATCTGGCCCCCCCTTTCGTTTTAGCGATTCGATGGCCCTTTCTATATACACCGTATTCCACAACGTGATCGCCGCAGTTAATAGCGGCTGCCAGCTCTGAAGCAGGACCGACATCCTCACCAGCAGCAACAGCAGTGAGACTTCCATCCTGATATTGTTTTTCCACTTAAACAACAGGCTGGGCTGAATACCATGCAAACGAGCCCCATGGGACACTGTCATGCCGGGTTCCAGTGTCTGGTGTTTTAGGGGGCTGACTCAGGTCTTTTCTTGACCGGACTTAATATGTCATTATATTTGAAAAATACAAATAGTGTTGCGAACAAAAAAAGGACTTAAACATGGAATATTACGGAATTGTTCTGCTTAAGTTTGTTATCGGTTTTGTTGTCGTCATATCTCATCTTAACTTTTCTGGCAAAACCCAGCTTTCACAAATGACCCCAGTTGACTTTATCGGAAACTTTGTTCTTGGTGGGATTATAGGTGGGGTTATATATAATGATGCCATACCCATGCACCAATACATCATTACATTGTTTATCGGTGTTGCTCTTATTTCTTTACTCAATTGGGTAAGTAAACATGTCTGGTTTTTCAGGTCATTTACCATTGGTGAGCCGATACCGATCATTAAGAACGGTAAGTTTCTGATGGACAATATACTCAGGCGTCGCAATAAAATAGATATCATCAATGTCGCGTCTCAACTTCATTCTCAGGGCGTGCATTCATTTCAGGAAATACGCTATGCACAAATAGAGCCAAGTGGTTCTCTGTCTGTGGTTTGTGAAGGTGGTAAAATGCCGTCAATAATCCTTATGAAAGATGGCAGAGCACGCCTTTCAGAACTCAATGGCATTGAGAAAGACGAAGAGTGGCTCGATAACCTACTCAGAGATTCCGGGATAGAAAGAGAGCAGGTATTCATCGCAGAGTTCTGGGATGGAGAGATCACTTTTATCCTTAAAGATGGGAATGTGAAGCGGCATCAACATTGAGATTTATTCGTTTAAACTTCTAATAAATTTTATATGACAAATAGGTAAGAACTTTGACTGCTCCCCGCCCTGAAGGACGAGGTTTTACGGCGCACTGGATAAAAATATTGGTGTATCCGTAACTTCGATACGCTAACAACGGAAAGGTGAGGTTACCCTCACCTTTCCGTTGTTATGTTACCTGAGCAGAGGGAGCCGTCGTCGAATAAATTTCATTGCCCCCCAGGCAGCCAGTGCTCTGCGTGGCCATACGATCAGACGACGTGGTTTAAATT
This sequence comes from Serratia sp. PAMC26656, assembly GCF_016469055.2. Lineage (NCBI taxonomy): Bacteria > Pseudomonadati > Pseudomonadota > Gammaproteobacteria > Enterobacterales > Yersiniaceae > Serratia > Serratia sp. PAMC26656. The sequence continues at coordinate 10,430 of NZ_CP150485.1, forward strand.
TCAGCGCATACAGGGCGGCTATCCCGACACCGGGAACGATAACAGCTCTGCACCGGTATAATGACTGCCAGCCGCGGTCAACCGGCGCCGTCAACCTGAGCCAGTCGGCCTTTAACAAACTTAATGCCTGTCGTTGTTGCGCTATCTGTTGCAACAGTTGTTCTTTACGGTTGTCTCTGCGTTCCCGGGTATTCATGCTCCTTCCCCTTTAAGATGACTCAGGTCTTTACTGAGCTGTTTGCGGGTTTCGGGTAACATCCGGCTTCCGGTAATCCTTTGTCTGATAAAGATGGCAAAAGTTAATGCGAGAACAAGAAACACGGCAGAGGCGCTACCCAGTATCATCAAGCGGTGCTCCGGCGGGACTGACAGCAGAATAAACACCAGAAAGGATATGACACCGAATGCAGTGAATATCAGGGTCAGTCCCGCCATTATCAGCAGGCCGAAAATGCGGCTTTTCTCTTCTTCCAGCTCAACGGCCACAAGCTCCAGACGGGTATGCAGTGTTCCGGTAAGGGCGATAAAAACACGGTGGATATTGTCCACCAGTCCACGGGAGGGGCCCCGGGTCTGATCATTTCTTGTGCTCAAAACGGTATCCTTCTGTTTTGTTACGCAGAATTATTTTGCCGTATGCGGTACGTCCTCCGGTATCCCCCGGACAGTCCGGGGGAGGGAAGGCACTTATATGATAATGCAATGTTGGCTACCAGAAAAAACGAAAGCAGGCTGTTCGCCCGCGTTTATCTTATTTTCGTCCGATGAGCAGGCCAATCAGCAAGCCCACACCCGCGGCGATGGAAATTGCCGCGAAGGGATTGTTTTCCACGTTATCACGTACCACGTCAGCCACTTCCTGAGCTGCCTGGCTACCCTGAGCCGTGACTTTACGGGCGGCGCCTTTTAGCTGATGACCGTAGTCATCTGTCAGCTCACCGTATTTCTCCTGCGCATCTCCTGCAACTTCTTTTACTTTGTCTTCAGCTTTTTCAAACATGATGTTCTCCGTAAAATTATTAACAAGAAAAGTGACCGATAGCATTGTACAGGTCACTGGTGTTAGGCAAAAAACGCGCCATCCTTATAATGTACAGGTAAGGCTGTTCGCACTTATCTGAATATAGATGGCACAGTTATTATGTGCCATAGTTTAGTCAAATTCATTACCGTATTTTCAGGGGTCTGATGCTCAGTGGCACGAAAACTCACGTTAAGAGATTTTGACTGTGAAAAACCAAAGAAGCGAGGAAACCCACTAGAAGTAGTTAAAAAAATACGGGGCAATTGATAACCAGATCGTCATTGTGACGAATTACCATCTTATATGCAGGCAGCCTTGGCTCATCTCCGGGCGAAGGGTGAAACACTGAATGATGAAGATATCGCACGCCCCTCCCCGCTTTGCTACGGACATATCAAAATGCTCGGCCATTATTCCTTCATGCTTGCAGAACAGGTAACAAAGGGCCAATTCAGACCTCTTAAGCAGGCGGGCGAGGTGGATGATTGGCCTTTATGACGACCTAGTTATCAATGCAATAAAGTTCTGAACTGGTTAAAAACCATACTTAACGTATGTTTTCGTACAGTTGGGCTTCAGACCCCTTTGTTAGTCAGATCAACTTCGTTCCTCTCAAAGTTCACCTTCTTTTCCAGGAGCACAATTGCCGCTCGTTGAACGAACGGGACTGATAAGCGTAAGTTTAACGTTCGGCATGATGCTCTCTGGATGGAATTAATGAGTTCGGGTTTACAACAACTGGCCGCCAGAAATATCAAAGGTCGTCCCGTTAGCCCATGCCATGTCATCAGACAGGATAGCGGCTACCGCTCCACCCACATCGTCCGGTAAACCGACGCGGCCTAGCGCGATCCCCTGAGCAACCCAGGAGTTTACCCCCTCATTGTCGCGTACCGCACCACCGCCAAAATCAGTTGCAATGGCCCCAGGGGCAATCGCATTCACCCGGATCTGTCGCGCACCTAGTTCTAACGCCATGTAACGGGTCAGAACCTCTATTGCGGCCTTCACTGCTGCATAAATGCTGTATCCCGGCAAAGTAAAGCGGACGAAGCCGGACGAAACATTGAGGATGCGACCGCCATCTTCCACAAATGGTAACAATTTCTGAGTCAGAAAAATCGGCCCCTGTAGGTGCGTGGTGACCAGTGAAGTAAACTGATCCTCGGTCGCATCCACAAAGTTCGCGAAGAGGCCGTTACCGGCATTGTTAACGAGAAAATCGAAGCGTTCACGACCGAAGTCAGCCATCAGCGTTTCAGTCACGGCGTTAGAAAAATCCTGATAACTGGCGGTATCGGTGATATCGAGCGGCAGCATCGCGGCTTTGCCACCCAGTGCTTCTATCTCTTGTTTCAGCGCCTGGGCTTCTGCAGCGCCGCTACGATAGGTGCCGATGATGTGAACGCCGCGTTTAGCGAGGTGAAGAGCCATGTTGCGGCCGAGGCCACGGCTCGCGCCAGTGATAAGTGCAATTTTGTTGGTCATGGGCTGTCTCGTTTTGGTTATTAGGTGCACCCTTCGATGCGTGCTTGACCTGCCCATGTTAGGCAATGAACGATGTGTAACCTACGCCTGATAAGCTCAATTTATTGCCTGATTATATCAATCGCTTTGCGGACTCTCGGATCATGGGTATAGTCGGTCCATGAATAACTCTCTTGCACCCCATCTTGATATCGCCCTGAGGCATGCGACGCCGGGTTTGACTGTCACACGGATCCCCCGTGTAGACATCTGTGTCGGACAAGGCACGACAGACAAATCACCCTGCCTGTATCGCTCGATGATCTGCTTCATCCTGCAAGGCTCGAAGCGCGTCGCGATAAACGACAACCTTCTGAGCTACGACAGCGAACAGTATCTTATCAGTGCCCTTGACCTGCCTTTGATCGGACAAATTTTTGATGATGAAGGGGGGCAGCCCTACGTTGCGATTTCGCTGGTGCTGGATCCGGCCATACTGGCGGAATTAGCCGCAGCGATACCGCCGGTTCGCGAGCGCGAACAAAAGGGGGTCGGTATCATGATAAACCCGATGACTGCCTCGCTCCGCGATACGTTACTCCGCTTGATGTCATTGCTCGACACCCCTGATGATATACCTGTTCTTGGGCCTATGCTCGAGCGGGAATTGCTTTATCGTCTCCTGCAGGGCCCCCAGGGGCGACTGCTGCGTCAGATTGCCCAACCCGACGGTGCGCTGAGTAGTATCCGGCGAGCCGTCGCCTGGATCCGGGATAATTACAATACCCGACTACGCATCGACGCGTTGTGCGATGTCAGCGGCATGAGTCGGGCGAGCCTGCATCGTCATTTTTTGTCGATGACCGGCCTCAGTCCCATCCAGTATCAGAAACAGCTTAGATTGCAGGAAGCCCGCCAGCTTTTGCTTGCCGGCGAGCATCGCGCCTCTGACGTGGCGTTTGCCGTCGGTTATGAAAGTGCTTCACAGTTTAGCCGTGAATACCTGCGGCAATTCGGTGCACCGCCTGTGCGCAACGTGCGCGAGATACGACAGGCGATCGGTACTTCAGTAAAGGAGTAAACGCAGGCAGTTTTATTCATTTCCGGCAAGTTCAATGCCGGGCATACTGTTGTGCAAAAGATGCCGGGCACATCTGGCGGTTGTCGTGCTGTCTTGTGATGATTAAAACAGCGTCATGGACAATGCTGAAATGGCGAGCAAGCCTGCACAAGTCTGGTTGAACCGCCTGACTAATCTCGGATCCATCAGGCAACGTTTGATCATTGAACCAAACCAGGCCCAGATCCCAACGCATGGGAAACTAATGGCTGCAAAAAGAACGATGTATAGAGCGTATATCTGTAATTGAAAACACGGTGGGCAGACATGTGGAAATTGCCACACTTGCCATAATCCAGGATTTCGGGTTGATTAACTGGAAAAAAGCGGCTCCGATGAAACTCATTGGGTGCGATGCGCCTGCCGCCTGGATAGCATCTGTGTTTCCCAAAATCTTCCAGGACAAATAAAGAATATAGGTGGCCCCGCAGTATTTCATGACCACCTGGATATAGGGGTACAGAGTAAAGATTTCATGCAATCCCAAACCAACTGAAAGTAGCATGAATGCGCTTCCGGCACCCGCTCCAGAGATGTGGCCCAGTGTTCTACGCGCACCAAAGCGAACGCTGGAAAAAAAACCATAAGGTTGTTTGGACCTGGGGTGACTGACATAACGACAGCAAGTACCCGAAAGGAACTCAATTGCTGCACTGTGATACTCATATATTCCCATCCTGTTGTTGTGCTTTCTCCTTATTGTCGCCAGATTTCTTAGCGTACGTTTTCGTTCCATTGACCCTCGAACCCCTCTTCCAAGCGGACTCCTAAATATTTGCTCAAATATTTATACCATAGCTTACCGGACAGGCGTGCAGTCGGTCTTTCTAATGCCGCTTAGCGGCATGCAGGCGCCAGCTGTAAATGAATATTGCACTTTTGTGAATGGCGCCGGTGACGCGGCGTAGCCGCCCAGACCTGATAGGTATCGCCTATCCCATCCCTCGCCCTGCAAAGCCAAAACTGCTTAACGCGATGTGTATCTTTGTGTGCGCCGTCGGAGTGGTCACGGCAAGGCGTATGCCGCCGGGGCGTATCTCCGCGTTAGCGGGCCGTAAGGGCCGCTTACGGGCGTGTACGCAGAACTTGCAGCAATATTTCTAACTCAGGTTTTTGCTAAGTGAGGTAGCGAGCTGAGTGTGGCACTGTTTTTTGCCCGAACGGAGTGAGGGAGGTACTCAACGGCAACGGCGTAAGCCGGTGCGCTGAGTTACTCCCTTTTTAAAGGGCTTAGTTTGTTCAGAAATAACCTTCGAAATTAAGCATATTACTGAGCGCCTTTTCGAAGTTAATTCTCCCTACGAAGTTAATATCGAAGCTAAAGGGTTGTTCGACGTCGATCGCTGTTGTCGGCGCCCCGGATCGACGTCGACGGACGCAAAAATCACGCCGGCATCAACCGAAACAGCCTGGCCCAATGCCCCACCGGGCATCAGCGGCGGAAAACAGGCAGCACAAAACCCCCGCAGGTCCGGCAGGGTAAAACAAGGTATGTTGGGGGACTCAGGTAGGGATAGCGCCGGCGCGCTCCAGCAACAGGCGATAGAACGCCTCCGGGTCACTGTTCAGCAACCCGGGCTGTTCATGCTTGAGCGTATTCTCCATCTGCATCGCCGTCAGCGGCGAACGGCCCATCGTCCACTGCACCCAGGCCTGATAAAAGCCGTTCTGCTTCTGGCGCCGGGCGGCGGCCAGTTTTTTGATGCCGGCAGCGGTGTCATCCAGCAGCGTATCGAGCCGCTGCGCGTCCTGCTGCCGCTTGGCCAGTTCGTTGCCAATCACCTGCTCCGCGTTGCGCTTGAGGTTTTGCAGATCGGGACTCACCACCCAGCGGCGGATCTTTTTCAGCCGGTTTTTCAGCGAGTGCTTGCGCTCGATGTCGATCCCCAGATGCGCAATACGCACCAGGTGCCGCTCGTATTTCTTGCGCAGGCTTTCCGTCAGCCCGTTCTTGATGGCCCACAGGCGGTACTGGTTCAGCCACTGGCGAATTTCGTCCACCTGAATGCCCCGACTGATGAAAAATTTCTCCGTCAGCCAGATGCGCAGCGGCTTGTTTTGACCAGTGTCGGTATCCTGCCCGCGCGACACGATGAGGTAGTCCAGCTGCTCGAGCACCGATAGCGCGTGCAACGCCACGTCATACGCTTTGCGGCCACTTTCGTAGACATGCAGCACCCCCATGGCTTTGGCCACGTCCTCAAACGGCAGCATGATCTCGAACGGGTAGTCGCTGTCCGGGTTGTAGTCGCAGTTGGCACCCAGCACAAGCGAAAGCACCGTCAGCGCTTCACGGCTCTCCGACCGCGCGGCAATGCGCATCGGTTTGGGACGGTAGTTCGGGTTATTGCGCTGGGTATAGGGAATATAGCCCTGCCGGCGTAGCTCGATGAGGTCATCATTACGCCGCCAGTCGTGGCTGCTCATGCGCGCCACCACCTTGCTCGCCATGCCCTTCGGCACCCGGCAGCACAGCGTTGGGGTGTAACGGCGATGAATTTTTTGTTGCCCACGCCGCAACGCATTAGCCTCGCCACGCCGGGAGCCACGGGATTCATTGAAGTGGTGCTCAACGTTAGCAAATTGGCTATTCAAATAGCCCTTCGCTTATGTTGCACACTAGGAGTTGACCTTTAAAAGGCATAAAACTATACTCCCCGTATAGAGCAACAGCTTCTATACTGTTTTGAGTGAGCCCCGGTAGTCTTTCCCTCCGCCAAGATGAGAAGATTATCGGGGTTTTTGCGTTTGGAGCTCCGCTCCATCCCGCCCACCTTCTGGCGTGGACAACCATCGAATACAAAATTTTTCCTACTCTACCAAAAGCCATCATATCGGTAAAGCGGACAACCCGCCCCGCGGCCGTAGAGCTCGTCACCTGGTCAAGTAACGATGTATAGGCAAAGTGCAAAGCGGTCGATAACATCAGCTGCGACTCAGGGTAAAAACACGCCGGCCAGCCCCAGCGCCAGCAGGTGCGCCACATAGGCCTGCAGGAAAAATCCCCGCGGCAACAGGCGTCGTTGATTGAACGTCGTCGCCAGCGGCAGCGTCCCCAGGATGAGCAGTGTCGGCAACAGCAGCCCGGCCAGCATCATCGTGCCGCCCAGGTCGGTATTGAGCATCAGCACCAGTAGCGGCCAGGCAACGATCGCCAACCCGCGCACCGGCCAGACGGCCGTCACGTACCCCGGCAGGGAAACGCACAACCCATAACTGGCCAACAGCATCAAAACACCGGTAGTACCGTAAGTACCATCGGTAGCGCCATACACAACCCACAGCGCCAACAGAACGACACCGACCAACAACGGGTTAGGGGAACCTTTGATCATTGGCCGTGAGGCCAGCACAATCGCTTGCGTCACCACGGCAAATAAAAAAAGAATGTTCGGTTCAAAAAAATCACGCCCGTCATGTTGCATCACCAAGGCATACCCCGGCTGCGCAACAACAGCCCACAGCCACAGCCGGGTCGCCTGTGACTGCCGAACAGGCCGCGACGCCAGGTTGTAGCCCCACACCAGCGCAAACAGCGGAAATGCCCCCCGCCCCAGCAGCAACAGCACCGGCTCATGCAACCCCAGCGCCCGGTTGGCGTGGTCGAACACCATCAGCACCAGCGCCAAAAATTTCAGTACGTCCTGCTGCAGCGGCGTGAAGCGCACCACCTCACGTACCTGCTGCAGTTTTCCGCTATGCGGATCGAATATCGCCATCCGTTTCCCGTCCCTCAGTAAGTCGACTGCCAGTCCTGGCCCTGCGCCCAGCGGGATTGCCAGTGCGCCAGGTACTGTTTGGCCACCTCCGGCATGTCGCGCAGCACCAACACATTTTCCGAGTTGGCACGGTGTGCCGATCGGCTAAAATTGAAGCTTCCCGTTTCGGTCGTCACGCCATCCACGACGATCACCTTGTCGTGCAAAATTTTATAGGTGTTCACCGTCCTGACGTTCACGCCGGCGTTGGCCAGTAGGTTCAGTGCCGCCCGGCCGCCGCCGTTCTGATTAGCCTTCGCATCGACCACTACCCAGACGCCCACCCCGCGCCGGTGTGCCGCAATCAGCGCCCGCGCCACCTCCGGCGAGGTAAAGGCGTACCCCATCAGGCGAATATCGCGCTGCGCTTCACCTATCACAGTCAGCACCAGCTGCTGCGCCGACCCTTCCGGCGAAAATCCGGTCTGCACCGATGGTGCCGCCAACAGTGGAGACACCGGCAGCCAGCCGCTGAGCATCAGGGCGGCTACGCCAAATACGCCAGCCGGCAACCGCCGCGTCTTATGCATGCGAGGCCGCCCTGTCCAGGTCTGCAACGGTTTTATGCCCATGAAGACCAGCAGCGGCAGCGGGTGAAGCGCATTGCGCCAATACAACGGCAGATCGCTCAGCGCGTCCCACTGCATATATCCCCAGAGCGGCGCGGCACCGGACAGCAAGACCGCTGTGGTTAACAAGACGCTCTGCGCCTTTGATACATTTTTTGGTTGTGTTCATCAGTTTTTCCTTTTGGTAACGCCGTGCACACATGGGGCTTGTCACCAGGTGTGTCCGGGGTTGGACAAGCGCAGCGCGTCAGTCGCCGCCCAGAGTTTTCTCTTTGTTCAGTTCCCGCTCCGCATGGGTATAACGCACCAGATCCTGCTCGTTTCGCTGCAGTCGACTGCGGGGAGATACCGACTCGCGCGCCACCTGGCGGATAGCTGCATCGCGCTGCAAGACCGCATCCTGGCCCATCACCTCCCGCATGACCGCCTCCGGCAGACGGTCTTTCACGTCCTCGGTACGCAGTTCGCCGCGCGCGAGCAACGCGCGCAGCTGTTCGCCATTAAGTCCGGCCAGACGTTGCCGCTCAGGGGAGGCCGGTTCACGGCCCAGTTTGTCGGCCTGCGTCTGCAGTTCACGCTGCAGGCGTTCTTCCGGGGTCTCCGGCAGTTTGATAGCACTGTCGGATGTGGCACTTTCCCGCACGGTGGCCTTGAGCGTATCGTCGTTCACCCACACCCTGCCGCCAGTCATCGCCTGGGGGTTGAACGGTACGCCGTCCCCCTGCAGGCGTACCACTACGCCACTGTCGGGATAGCGCGCCGCCAGCCGGATACCGTCCTGCATCGTCCCGGCCAGGCGGGTTTCGTTGTTGCGACTCCCCTGCAGCGCCACAAACTGCGCGCTGTCACTGCCGAACACCCGGCCCTGCGTCGGCAGCCCGCCGACGCTTTTTCCCTGGGTGTCCGTAAGTGGCGCCAGCCAGGCACCGGCGGCTTTGCCGTTGGCGTCAAACATCGGCAGCATGGCATGCGGTTGAGGGTATTTTTTACCCGACGACACATAGTGCGCCAGCGTGTCGCCGCTGAGATTGCTACCGCGCAGCACCGCACGCCCCAGGGCGTTGTCGGACAGGGATACGGCCTTGCCGTAGAGGTCGGCGGCCACTTTCTGGCTGCCCGGCGCCATACCCAGCACCGCGTCATGTGCCGTAATACGTGCCTTCGCTTTGCCGATGGCTTTCAGCCACCCGGCTTCGTTATCGGTGTACACCTGCACGTGCTCCTTGGCGCGCGACAGCGCCACATAGGCCGACGCCCGGTTGACCAGCGCCTCACGCCCGCCTTCCACACCCTCGAGCGTGATGGCAAAACGTTCGCTGGCCCCCTGTGCGCCGTGCGCGGTGATGGCATAGGCCAAATCAATGTGTCGGTCATTTTGCTGCTCGCGGGGATTGACGGTGCGGGTTTGTTGCCCATCGGAAAGAGTGACCTTGTCACCTTTGATGGCCTCGACCGTCCAGGTGCTGTTGGCCACATACCCGCGCTCGACGTCCGATTTAGAAAAACGCATACGATCACCCACGCTTACCTCGATGGTTCGCGGGTTGTACAGCGTCACCCCTTCACGCACCGCACTTGCCGGGGAAAACTGCCGGGTATTGCCCTCGCTGTCCTGCAGGCTGACGGTACGGGACTGACTATCGATGTCAGTCATCCGGTAGTAGGTGTTATCCAGCAGGACGACCGCGTCCCGGTTACGTGCCCAGGTATCCAGCTTGCGCAGCTCGCCGTCACGGATATTGGCGGTCTCAAGGGTTGGCAGGGAGACGGACTCGCCCTTCAGCTCACCCGCGGCTTTACGTTCCTCGTGAATGCCGGCATTGATGATGTGCCGGTCGGCATTGAGGTGAGTAATAATGAGCGTATCCCGTCGGGCCGCCTCGGTGCGCCCCAGGTAATCGCTGACAATCGCGGCATGAATGTCATCCGGCCCCCTGGCAGGATACTCAACCACCGACTGCGCCGGCACCCAGGCATCAGCTTGTCGGGGGACGTTGGTCGGTGCCACTGAACGCACCACGTCCAGCGCGCCGGGCACATCGTTATCAATCATCTTGTACACTGCCGGCTTCAGCTCGGGGGTCTGACGCACAATCTCTTTCATGACCGCCATATCGATAGCGCTGCGCCCCTGCGCCAGCCGGAACGGTGCGCCCGGCGCAATCGCCTCCAACTGGGCCTCGTCACCACTCATGACCGCGCGGCCGTTGCCCTCGGCAATCAGCGCATAGGCACGCGCCATATCGCTGTTGCCCACCATCGAACTCTCGTCCACCACAAACAGCGTGTTGCTGTAGTCCGGTTTCTCGCCGCCGGCGATCTTCAGCCCTTCATCGTGCAGGAACGACGCCAGGGTTTGGGCATCGACCCCGGCGGCCTGCATTTCTCCCACCGCGCGGTGCGTCGGCGCCAGCCCGACCACGCGTGGTCGTTCGCTTTCAGGCAACTGGCTTATTCCGGCCAGAACGGCTTTAAACTGGGTGGTTTTCCCCACACCTGCATAGCCCTGTATTGCCACAAAACGGTCGGTTGTGTTTAAAATAAGGTCGACAGCCTGCCGCTGTCCCTGGGTCAGGTACGGAGCCTTCTTTCCCTCCCGCTGACCGGGGCCGTCCTCGTTGTGGGTTTTACCACTGGTTGTTACCAACGGCGGCAGGCTGTCCTTGCCATCCGCAATCAATCGGATAATGTTCTTCTCCACCTCGAAGCTGGCACGTGAGACCAATAAATCCGCCCCTACGCCGGGCGCGACATCCACTTTCAGCAACTCCCCGCGCTTGACCTGCGCATCGATTTCCTTCTGGATAGCATCTATCGACACGCCTTTGGCCGCGAAACTCAGGCTGCCGGCGAGCAGTTTGGCCTGGCCGAACGCGACGTTATCCCCTTCCAGCGTCGGAATGGCCAAATGAATGGCCTGCTGTGCCGGGGTAAACAGTGCCGATTTCTGCCCGGCGATCGCTGCATCAAGCCCTTCTTTGCCGGCCAGTTGTTTGACCTGCTCACTCGCCAGGCGATACGCCGGGTGCCGGGCTACTTTCTCCTGCGTCTTGCGCTCATCGAGCGCTGAATAGAGGGTGATGTGCCCGCCACTGCGGGCAATGCCACTCAACGTGGCGCTGTTAAGCTCGTTTTTCTTCACCGCGGCATAGACCGCCGACGTGCTGCTCACCGATGCGCCGAGACTTTCCACATACGCCGGCGCCACCTTGACGGCGCTGAAGACGTCAGTGCCGACCGTGAGCATCCGAGTCTCTGGCTTCTGCGTCACATCCGGCTCGCCGGCCACTTTCACCTGCAGCTCGCCGTCACCGGCACGAATAACCGTCAGCGCCGTGCCGGCCTTCAGCGCATCCTTACCCCGTCCTTCATGACCCAGCACCTGCAGGCGCTCGCCGTCGGCCACCACCATCGTGCCGGCCCGGAACAACGACCAGTCCTTGTCCACATCTTTGACGGCAAGCGTCTGTTTTTCACCATCGACTGCACGCAACACCAGGTTACGCGTTTGAGTACCGACCCGGTCGACAACAAACCGTTCGCGCCGCTTGCTTTCCGCATCCCAGCGCTCCATCACCATGCCTTCCCGGTAGGTATCGATGGCACCGCGGTTTTTGCTGTCCAGCCACACCGGTGTCAGCGTCGCCACGGTGGTCTCTTCTCGTCCCAACAGCCCGGCGTCTTTCAGCTCGTCACGTATCATGGCCGTCAGCATCCTCTGGTCGGCCGGGCCGTTTACCTGCGCGACCGCCGGCCGCTCTTGAGCAAACGCCTGCACCACGCCTTTGGCCAGTTGGCCGAAGCGTTGCACCTTGTCCGGCTCACTCACCACCACCGCCGCCACCGCCTGACGGCCACTGAACTGATAGCGCGGTACGCCGGCCTCTTTCATGACGGCAAAGGCATTGCCCGTCCCCTTGCGCTTTTCGGTATCCATCAACACCAGCTGCACGTTGTTACGTACGGCACCATCCAGCAGTGCCACGGTCTCTTTGAGCGTCAGCTTCTCCGCCTGGTCAACAACCAGCGTGCTGTTCGGCGCAAACAGCGCCTCGCTGCCGAGCGCGGCGCGCGTCACCACGCGGCCTTCATCGAGATGGACGCTTTGCTGCAGATACTGCTGTGACTGCCGGTCAACGGTCAGCACGATGGCGTCGCGGCCCTGCTGACGTGCCAGCTCCACCACTTCCACCACGCGGGAACGGTTAACCGACGCGCCCCCAATACCCGACAACACCGCCATCGCCGGCGCATGTTGTGCCAGCTGCTGCACGGCATCGCTGTAGGTCGGTGTGCTGCCGGTGCGGGGGGCGGGCCTTGGCGCACCTATCACCACCGCGCTCTCATCAAGGTGCGTGCGGCTGAGCTGCGCCACGCTCAGCTCATCGAGCAGATGAATATCGGAGGTGAATACCCCTTTTTCCTTGTCTAGCGGGATCAGCTGCTCGCGCTCGATAGCACGATCGATGCCGTCACGCACTGCGTCCAGTATGCCCGGCTCACCGGAGAGATAGCTGATGGCCTTGTTGGCCACCTGGTTGTGCGTGAAGTTGACCTGCCGGTCAGAGAGCGCCGAAATGGCCTGCCCCACCGCCTGGTCGATCAGCGCGTCGCCTCCCGCTTCCAGCGGCGTCGGGGACGGCGTCACCATCGTGCGAGACTGCGCCTCGGCCATGTAAGCCTGAATATCAAAACCGGTGGCCTTCATTTCTTGCATCAAGACAACCGCTAATTCGGCCGGATCGCTGGCGACCTTGGCCTTGCGGGTATCGAGCGTCGCCATATCTCGCGACTTGAGCGAGGCATCAGGGCCGGCAGCGGCGTCAATGGCATGACTGCGCTTGGAGAACACATCAATCACTGAGTCCATATTGTCGGGCTCCCACATACCGTGCGGCCCGACCGTCTTGGTCTTGTACCCCATGGCTTCCACATCCTGACGAAACACATGGCGGTATATCTGCCCAATGGGCACCTGATTGGCATACACGTTCTCGATAAATCCGGTCTTGCCGACCGTATCGGAGGACAGGGTCTGCCACTTGCCGTCATATTGCGTGACGTTGGCCACTACCGCATGGGTGTGCAACTGCGGGTCCAGGTCGCGTGACGTATCGTGGTTGAACAGCGCCACTACCAGGTTACCGGTTAGTTTGGTCTCGGAGACACCCTCGGTCATCACCCGCGTCGAGGCCAGCTTCTCCACCTCCCGCACCGCGACTTCTACCGCGTGGTTATGCGCGGCAATAAGGCGTTTGTCGCCCCCCAACATTGCCAGAACGGAGATGCCCTTGGGCGCCGAGAACGTCAGGTCATAGCCGGGACGGTGTTTATTCTCGCCACCAACCATGCGGGTCAGGTCACTGCCGTCCGGCAACTTGCCTTCCAGCACGGCCACGAAGTCTTTGACGTCCACCTTGCCCGTCAGCCCCAACGCTTCCGCGCCCTGACCAACCCAGCGTTCGTCCATACTGCCCAACACGTAGTAGTTGTCCTGATGGGTGTAGTAGTCGCCGGCTTTACCGGCGGGTCCGACCTGACCAATGCTCATCATCTGCAGTCTCTCCCAACCATCCGATCCTGACCGGCAAAAGACATATCCCATTGACATATCCCACACCAATCACCACAATGGATATACAGTTGGTATATCCAATATTGGAGGTATCTCATGGAAACAACCGTATTTCTCAGCAACCGTAGCCAAGCCGTTCGGCTGCCCAAAGCGGTGGCGCTGCCTGAAGACGTCAAACGCGTGGAGATCATCGCCGTTGGCCGCACGCGCATCATTACGCCGGCCGGCGAGAGCTGGGACAGTTGGTTTGACGGTGAGGATGTCAGCGCCGATTTCATGACGTCACGCGACCAACCCGCAATGCAAGAGCGGGAGGCGTTCTGATGTTGAAGTACCTGCTGGACACCAACACGTGCATCTTCACCATCAAGAACAAGCCCGCGCACGTCAGAGAACACTTCAGCCTGAATACGTCTCGCCTGTGCATCAGTTCGGTCACGTTGATGGAGCTGATTTACGGCGCGGAAAAAAGCCAGGCACCGGAACGTAATCTGGCGGTGATCGAAGGGTTCATCGCGCGTCTCGACGTTCTGAATTACGATGCCGCCGCTGCCGCGCACAGCGGCCAAATCCGGGCCGAATTGAGCCGACAAGGGCTCCCTATTGGCCCATTCGATGTGATGATCGCCGGCCATGCCCGCAGCCAGGGGCTGATCGTAGTTACCAATAACACACGAGAATTTGCGCGTGTTGACGGGTTGCGCATCGAAGATTGGTGCTGACTTTTTCACTTGCGCAGATTTGTCGATGATCATCAGAATTCATCTCCCGGTTCGCTACCCCCATGATGAACTTCGGCCAGCTCGCGCCGATGCCTGTCGATATTGATGTTGGTCTCTTCCCGGCGCTGCATGGTTTGCTGCCTCATGGCTTGCTGCTGCGCCTGCCAGGCTTCATATTGCGCGATGTCCACCACTTCGCCGTCGCCACTGATCCCAGGGGGCAGCTCCCCCCGTTCTGCATCATCATCACCGAGCGCCGGTTTCTGTTTCAGTTCGGCCTCCTGCCCCCCTGTCGCGGTGGTAGCGGCGGACACAACAGTCACTCCACTGGCAGGGCTCTCTGTCAGCGCCGCACTCACGGCAGAGACAGGTTCATCAGCGGGTTTGTTCGCACTTTCCGCCGACAGGATAGGGGTAGCAGCGAACAATGCATCGATATTGCCGGTTTCGGCTTCCCGCGCTTCGATCGCCGACACAAGCCGCCCATCGGCAGCAGCATCAATTTTGCGAGGCTCATAGGGATGCGCAACCTGCCTGACTTTTTTGTACACCATCTGTAGCCTGACGGCCGGGTACGGCCCCGGCAGCGTCACATAGCAGCACAAATCAGGCAGCATCTGGATATCGCTGTAGCTCACCAGCTGCATACGTTCCAAATCCTTGCCGACGGACACCCCGTCCCTGACGGGGTCGGCCCCGTAGGAATACTGTTCGGAGGCCTTGCGGTACTCTTTTTCACCCACTTCGCCGGCGGCGAACTCGGCGCCCACGCGATCCGGTACGCTGAAGAAGAAGCGGGTACGCAGCACCCCGAACAAGGTGGCCGCCGCCTTGACGCCATAGATATCTTCAAGCTGTGAGTAGGTCTGGAATCCCAACGCAAAGCACCCACCGAACTTGCGCGCTTCCGGCACGATGGACACCAAGTCCGGCAGCTTGTGCAGGGTGGGTAATTCATCGGCAAAGATCCACACACGGCGGTCAGGGTTTTCGCCCATCGACAACAAGCTGTGTGATGCGATAGAGAGCCACATGGAGATCAGCGGTTTGAGCGCCTTGTGGCTGGCGGTATCGGAGGTCAGGAACAACCAGCCGTTTTTGCCGTTGTCCTTCACGCCGCGCATCCAGTCACGAATGGTGAACGGTGCCCCCAGTTTCTCCACGCCCTGCATGTAACGCAGCGCTTTCGCGTAATTGGTCAGCACGCTGCGGATGGAAATGGCGGTCTTCTCGATTTTACCGTCCACCAGATTAGCCGCCGGCGTGCCCTCCAGATAAGCGCGCAGACGCGGCAGATCGATGGACAACAGCGTATTGAGCAACTTGGCGTAGCTGCGGTCCTCATCATTGCGCATGCGGTAGGCCGCTTCCACAAAGATGGTGCGGGCCGACCCCTGCCAGAACGGATCTTCGTTGCTGCCCATGGGGATGAGGATATCGGCGACGTTCTCAAAGTCCGGGAGTGTCAGACATTCCGACCATAAATCCCAGGCGACGCAGCGGGCATCCCGCGGGTTGAGGATTTTATCGTGCTGCGGATCGTAGTAGTCTTTGACAAAATCACAGGACTTGTCGAAGACGATAACCATGTCACCGCGTTTACGGGCATACTCCATCAGCTTGCGGTAAAGCCGTGACTTACCCGTACCGACGCTGCCCATGATGCAGAAATTTTTAACTTCGCTGTTTTTTATCAACGGCAGACCGTCAATAATAATGTCTGACACCATACCATCGCGTTTGAGCATGTTGGCCACCACCGCAGGTTTATCGGTAAGTGTTCGCCCGCCGGTGATCTCATCTTCGCTCTGCTGCTTGCCCTGACGGCCAAGTATCCACACTGCGGCCACAAAACCCACCACACACACGACAGCCGCCACGAGGCAGGCAAAGATCCCTTCACGCCAGATCAGTTGACCGCAGTAGGAGACATAACTGTCGAGCAACACTTGTTTGGCGGTGTAGGTCAACGTCTTGCCGTAATAATCCAGATGGTAGATGGTCTCTGACGGCGATATGCTCGGCCAGCCTTCCACCATCCAGACCCACCAATAAATCAGGCCGTTCGTGAGGTTCTGGATGGACACGCGCCACAACAGCGTGCAAATCGCCACCAGGAAGAAGGCGATAAACAGGCAGTAGAAAATCAGATTACCGATCTGCGTAAACATGCGCAGGCGCATAAAGGCGATCTGCCCACCCTGCGTCATGTCCTTGGCGTTAAAACTCATCTCCCTCCCCTTTCGCCGCGGCCAGAATGCAGGCTTCACGTTCACTGTAAGTTAATCGACTGAGGGCCAACAGGGTGGTGGTATGAGTTTTGGCAGAGATCCTGACCACAGTTACTCACCTCCCTGTTTGCGGGATTTGAGAAGTTCCAACACCGAAGTAAATGCTGAAAGACGATAGCGGCCAATATCCATATTAAAAATGAATGCCATCACTACTGTGAAGAAAGTAAGCGGTATGATATATGCTATAGAACCTAAAGCACTATTTGACGCCAAAACCGACAATATCAGTACCAGTGATAAAAATACCATCGCGTAGTTTTTTATTTTTTTACTTAACAACACCAACACTTGCGAATGCTCTCTAAATTGAACTGGCAATGAGAGATACAAACTCCGTCCATTGACAATGCTTACTGATATTAACAAACCAAGAAACGCGCTCATTCCTGTTGCACTGAGTAATTCCGAATCACTTTGATTAGCCAAAAAGAAACTAATCAGTGGGCATAAAACCATCCAGGCTTCCAATAGTAGTGCAGGTTTAACACAAGAAAAGAATGATGGTATCTCAAGTTGTTCATCCATCAGTTCTTTCAACTGTGCAGCCTCATCTTTTATTATCTTATGAGTAACCATCTTATGAGTAACCATCATTTACCACCCCGATCTCTATTGAATTTATCTTGCATGGCCTTTGCCTGCGCCATCATTTCATCTTTACTGCTGGCTCCAGTTATACTTTCCTTCTTCTCTTTTTCAAGATTATATTTTTTATTTTGTGCGGTTCGTTCTGATGAATGATGTTGCTGCAGCTCGTTTCTCTGCCCTTCAACATTTTGCTGTTGCCTATGAATATCTGACTGAACTTTTTGTAGGGCTGCATGGTTATTATCAACCATGCCATTAACCTGAGCCCCCACATCATTGCGTATACCGGCTTGTGAGGTTCTATTTTCAACCACACTCTGGTGTTTGTTATAATCAGCCTGAATATCATGGCCGGAGCCAGCACCGCCAACAGACCCCATGCCTACGCCAAGCGTACCGCTATTGGACTGATATTGTGCATCGACCTGCGATGCCGCCTGTTCGCGCGCAAAATCACGTGCAAGCGACTGACGTGCAGCAACGGCTTCCCGCGATTGGCCGGTCAAAATGTTGCCGGCATCATTCGGTGCCTTGTCCATCACGTACTGCGCAAACTGCTGGCTCAGGTTCTCGCGCATATCGCCACTGAGGCTCTCGGTACGCGAAGCCTGCTGCGACAGTTCCTGACTGGTGTTTTTGGCAGAGATCTTAGCCACCGTTACTTTACTCACCTCCCTGTTTGCGGGATTTAATAAGCTCCAGAGCGGCGGTAAATGCAGACAGGCGATAACGTCCGATATCAGCAGAGAAGACAAAACCAATAATGCATAATATAAATATATTAGGCACATGATACCCAAGAGTTCCTAGGTTAGTGCGGATAGCGAAAACCATACAGAGTAAATTTAAAATGGCCGCAACCAATATATATATTCGCACTTTCTTAACTAACAAACCCAGCACTTTGGAGGTATTGCGAAAAGATGCAGGTATCGACAGATAAAAACTTCTCATGCTAAAAAGCAT
Source organism: Serratia sp. PAMC26656 (assembly GCF_016469055.2). NCBI lineage: Bacteria > Pseudomonadati > Pseudomonadota > Gammaproteobacteria > Enterobacterales > Yersiniaceae > Serratia > Serratia sp. PAMC26656. The sequence goes on from NZ_CP150485.1 coordinate 28,513, forward strand.
CATTGATAGCAAAAACCCAAAAAAGGCATCAAAAATTGACAAAAATGCCTCATCATCTGATATGCCAGTGGTAACTCCAAAGGCAACCAGAGGAATGCAGACAAGCCATGAAATGAGCGCCAAACAAGGCCATGCACAACTCCAGAAATCAGGAATTTGAACATCCCCAGAATTAAGAATGTTTTTTAACTCTGTAGCTTCTTGTTGAACTATTTTATGCGTAACTATCATTTACCACCCCGCACTCTATTGAATTTATCTTGCATAAACTTTGCTTGCTCCATCATTTCATCTTTACTGCTGGCTCCAGTTATACTTTCCTGCTTCTCTTTTTCAAGATTATATTTTTTATTTTGTGCGGTTCGTTCTGATGAATGATGTTGCTGCAGTTCGTTTCTCTGCCCTTCAACATTTTGCTGTTGGCTATGAATATCTGACTGAACTTTTTGTAGGGCTGCATGGTTATTATCAACCATGCCATTAACCTGAGCCCCCACATCATTACGTATACCGGCTTGTGAGGTTCTATTTTCAACCGCACGCTGGTGTTTGTTATAATCAGCCTGAATATCATGGCCGGAGCCAGCACCGCCAACAGACCCCATGCCTGCGCCAAGCGTACTGCTATTGGACTGATATCGTGCATCGACCTGCGATGCCACCTGTTCGCGCACAAAACCACGCGCAAGCGACTGACGCGCGGCAACGGCTTCCCGCGTTTGGCCGGTCAGAATGTTGCCGGCATCATTCGGAGCTTTGTCCATCACGTACTGCGCAAACTGCTGGCTCAGGTTCTCGCGCATATCGCCGCTGAGGCTCTCGGTACGAGAAGCCTGCTGCGACAGTTCCTGACTGCGGGTATGTGCTCTGCTGTATTGTTCGTAGCTGCTTTTGGCGCCTGACAAGGACGAGGAAAGCTGATCAATGCGCGAGTCTGCATTGTTATCCGTATGGCTGCCGGACTGACTGGTGCGTTGACTCGTCAGATAATCCATCCCTTCCTTAAAGTCAGCCACAGCCTGGGCGCTCTGGTCGTGACGGGTATCATCACTCGCCCGCGTTCCACTCCTCGCAGAATGAGATTCAGAATCGGACCATTTAATTCCGGCGTTGCCTCCACCATATCCTTCTAACGTCGCCCCAGTTCCCAACACTCTTAGCCCGGCAGAACCACGAACGCCAACTCTTGCATCAAATCCCGCTGATTTATCAGTGGCTCTTGCAGCCAGCTCTTGGGTCGCCTGTTCCTTACTGATGTTGTTGGCCTTGGCATAACTTTCCACCGCGCTCGCCATTTTGTGTGCCGCGATGCTGGACTGGCTGTTTTGCGACGTGTCGGCACCGGTGGTCATGCTGTCGCTGCTGCCACGCTGGCCGGTAAACTGCGACAGTTGCGTCCAGGCGCTGCTGATATTGCTGTTGAAGCCCTGCATGGATGTCTGCGCCTGGGTCTCGGCTTCCCGCGCCATTTCCTGCTGCGCGGTCGCAATCTGCTTCGTCACACCAATATCGACCGGCAATTTGGACATCGCACCGCTCGCATCCCAGACAATGCTGCCATCGCTCGTGCGGGTCTGCGCACCACCGGTCGGCAGCTGCGCGGTCATTTGGCCCGCACGCACGCTGCTGTTGGTATCCCAGGTGTTACCCTGCACATTGTCGGTTTGCATGTTGTTGAAGCTGTAGTTGGCATCCGACACGCTCATCGCCGACGACAACGCCGAACTCTGGTAGGCACCCGTCATGCTGTGGCTGACGCTCATCAGCCCCTGCCCCAGCCCTTTGGCGATATACCAGGAGATAAACGGGATCATGCCGGAGATATAGCCGGCGGTATTGGCCAGATCGGAGTAGTTCAATTTCACCGTGGACAGATTGCTCAGCACCACGGGCGAGCCGGCCTTTTGGCCGTAAAAGGCCATCGCGCTGTTGAGAATGGCGAACAACAGCGGCCAACTCATCACCCACAGCCAGCCGAACACATAGTATTTGGCCACTTCCTTGCCCTGATTCACCATGCCGACAACCACCAGAATGGGGAACATCCCCATCATCATGCCAATCAGGATGACCTGCAGCAGCGGTAAGGAGCGCATCATCACCTGCCCGAGCGTGGCCTGGGACAGGCGCTGCTTCTCGATGGCCGACGTGCTGGCGATGTTGAGCATGCCCGCCGTGTCACCGCTGCGCGCCGAGTAGCTCATGATGCCGCTGCGCAGGGCGTTCATGACGATGTTCTGCTTGATGATGTCGCTGGCCGTCTTCTGGTTCTGGTAAAAATACTGGTAGCTGTTCCCCAGCAGTTGAGCGAACAACTGATTACTGTCCGGGCGACTGCCAAACAGGCGGTTCGCATAATAAAGGAAGGTCTGACCGGTACTACTGGTATCGTGGACAAGCAGATTCTTGAGTGGTCCGGCAACCTCCTCACACGTCTGGAAGCGGCCGTCCTTGTTGAACACGCCGCGCAGCGGGCTGGGGCGGCTGAAAATCAACGTGTACGGATCGGGCGAATTCATCAACTCATCAAAGCTGTACTTGCGGTTTAGCAGCATGTCGCCCACCACGCAGTTTTGTACGTAATCGCTGAACAGGTCACTCAGTTCCGGGTTGCGCGAGGTGAAATCGGTGCTTTTTGCTACCAGAGACGCGCCGAACAGCATGCCGGTTTTGCTGTAGGTCACCGCATCCGGCTGGCTGAACACCATTTCGTAACCCAGCACCATGGCGTAACCGATGCGGGTGATGATGGTGGCCGGCAACACGATCCCCAGCGGTAAATTGGCCACCCGCTGAATCGAACGCTGATTGGACAGATCGATGATTTGCACCGGCTGCGCCTTGGTCAGCAACGCCGAGGAGAACATCAGCACAAACACCCAGCCCAGGATATCCATCAGGTCGCGGCGGGCGGTATACCGCGCGCCCAGTACCAGCACGCTGATGGCCACCGCAAAATTCCGTATCCAGTCCCAGGTATCGGTCTGCATAAAGGCCGCGACCGCGTTAAGGTTCTGCGCCAGCCACTCCGAGCCGCCGATGACATAGATTTCCGTCATGCTATTGCGCCTCCCCGAACTGATAGTTGTTCTGGTAACGTGTCAGCAGGCGTGCCGACACCTGCTGGCGCATGTAACGCATCTGCTGCTCGACAACCAGCAGGGCATCGGTCTGCACCTGCACGCGCGATTGCAGGGAAGCGATAAGCTGCCCGGCCTGCGTGAAATTGAAATTAATCACGTCGATAGTCGACTGCGGGTAGTTCCCGGTCGCCAGCATGGCGCGCGCGCCGCCCATCAACTCCTGCAGGTACTGCATCAGAATGTCGAACCCCACGTAGTCGGCCAGCTGGTGCACCATCGCGTTGGACACCCCGTTCATCTGCGGATCGGTCAGGTAAGTCAGCAACGGTACATGCGTGCTGGAAATCAGCCCTTTTTCCTCGTCGCTCAACTTATCGTCGCTGCGTGCCTTGTTCTCGATGCTCATCAGCATATTCTTGATTTGCCCTTTCAGGGCCTTGTCACTGCTGATGGTGACATCGGTGTCAGCCACCACCTTCAGGCACTTGTCGCTGTCGTTACAGTGATAGATTTTGGCGGTGCCCCCCTCCATCAGTGCCTTGATGATGCTCTGCTCGGTCGTGCGCGGCGGCAGCGGCGTGATTTCGCCGTTGGGGCCGAATACCAGCGAGCCGGTCAGCGTCATCACAAACTCCTTCAGTTCCTTGTTGCCGTCGAACATCCGGTTTTTGGATAACGCATCCCACATGATGTTGATATTCCTGGAGATGCGTTCCTTGTCTTTGTCGCCGGCCTTATCCAATACCGAATTCATTTTCCCGCCCACGGTGCAGCCCTGCTGTGACGCGGCCCAGTCGGCGAAAATGTTGGATTCGCCGGCAATGTCCTGGCAGATTTTCTTCTGATAGACCTGCGTGCGCGGGAACAGCCCGCCGACAATGCCCTGTGCCGCCTGGCAACTGCTCATGTTCATGCCATTGATGTCGCTGGCCATTTTCTGGATGAAGTCTTTGGCGTCTTTCAGCTCCGGCACAGTGGTCTGCAGCGCCACATCGAAGAAGTAGCCGGCGGCGTTGGACATGATCTGTTTGGAAAAACGCTGCAGCGACTCGCCGTTGATAAAGCTGAACGCCCCCAGATACGCATCAATGCCGCCGCAGCCGGCATTGATATCTGGCAACGACATCGAGATCAGCTGAATTTGTTTGACGCCAGTGCGGGCGTAAATCGAACCGCCCGACGCATAACCGGCGGCCTGCCCCTGCCAGACCGCCGGTGCCGTGGTGTTGGACGCAAAGCCCAGCTTGTCAAAAAACTGGTTCATGTCGCTGTTCATGTCGGCGACGGCCGGCGCACAGGTCGCCCCCCCCAAAGTCAGGCAGATAAAGAGGGCACGTAATTTCATGCATCCTCCCGGCGCAGGCGAGACTGGCGGTAAATGCAACACTTTTGCCACAGCAGGGTGGTATAAAGGCTAAGCAACCCCAGACTCTCAAAGACCAGCACGACGGCGAGGCACCCGGCTGACAGTGCGGCAAACATGCCAGGAATGAAGTACATCAGTACATTCCACATATTCATCACGTAAAACATGCGTGAATCGGAGGCTGGGTGACTGTCGGTAAAGACCACCCCAAACCACCAGTGGCTGACCACCCAGAGCGCAACGGCTGCCACGAAAAACATTACCGTCATATGAAGAAAGACAGTAAGCCGCGCGCTATCACGCTTGTACTCCACACGCGCTTTGGCAATACGCTGTTCGGGAGACCCTGCGCCCTGCTCAGCACTGATAATGTGACGTTCTGATTTATTCACGATGATCACCTCTTAACGTCGCTTCCTGTAACACGGTATCCAATCGCGCCATAAAGCCGCGTTCATCGCTGGCCCCCTGGATCATCGGGTAAGTCGCCAGCGTATTGACGTTCACCAAAAACGTTGTCGGCGAGGCCACCGGCAAGCCGGGGAAGAAGGTGCGCATCACCTCCGGCGGCGCCGGAATGGCCTCCGGGAACGCGGCATCACCCTGGCCGTCAAAGGTGTAGGCGAACACGGAAAAGCCGATCCGCTCCGACAATGATTTCAGCAACGGATCAAACTGGTGGCAATACGGGCAGTGCCCCTGCATGAACAGCACCACCTTCCAGTCATTGAGGTTGACGCGCGCGCCGTTGCTGAGCGTAAACCAGCGCGGCGCTGACGCCGGCGGCGGTGCGGGGACGGACGTCGCTGATTGCGACCGATTGACACCGGCGTTTTTCTGCAGCGCCGCTATCTCATCAATCGTGGAGCCGTGCGCCAGCCCGGTTAACAGCAGTGCCAGCCAGGCGATGTTAGCGATCCGCATTTTGTACCTCCCCGGTCGGGTGCTGCTCGTCAGTAGACGCCACAGCGTCCGCCGGCGACAGTGCTTGTTCACGATGTGCCGCGATGTAGGCTTGTTTTTCCGCCTCCTCACGCTGCCGTTTGGGGACGCGAGCCAGCTCATCGAGGATTTTGTAGCCACCGCACACCGTCAGGACGAGCGCGATGAACTCAGCAAGCGTCACCGCCATGTCCGGCGCCCGGGGCACCAAGCCGGCCACGATATGGAACCAGATCCCGAATGCCACGAGCCAAGCGCCGGTCGCGTCGATGTCAGGGAATTTAAATTTACGCATTCAACGCTCCTTAATAATTGGGTTTGAAGTCGGTAAAAACGTTCAGGAACTGTTTGGCCAGATCGTCCTGGCTGATAAAGCCATAGGCCAGCGGTTTGACCGCGCCGCTGCGCGGGTCAACCAGCACCAGCGCCGGGAAGTGGCTGATGCCCAGCCGCTGTGACTGTCCCGCATCGCGCCGGCTCTCCGGCATCGCAGGGTTGACCACCCCGTCGATAGTCACCGGCACCACTGACAGCCCGTAGCTGTCCCGAAAGCCCTTTACCACGCTGACCAGCTGACCGTCGATCGGCTCAGCGCCGCGATAGAACAGCATCAGCCCATACTGCTGCGCCATTTTGCCGATGGCCTCGCGCTGCGCAGCAAAGTCGGCGGCCAGCTGGTTTTTCACCGTGCCGTTGTAGTGACTGTATTTGAGGTTGTAATCCAACTCCGGGTGCGCTAAAAACGCGCGCTGCGCGGAACGCTCAAACAGTCCCGCCTGCTGGGTAAAGTAGTTCTGCATCTGGAAAAATTTCACGAAGTTCTCCGTGCTGGGGTACAGGATGGCGTCTGCCAGTCGCTCTTTGAGCGACTGCTGCAGCAACTGCAGCTTTTGCAGTGCGCCGGCCGGTGCGGTTGGGGTTGCCGCTGGCGGTGGCATATCGTCAGCAGCAGGTTTGGCCTCCCGCTCATACCACTGCCAGCCGCCGGCCTGCGCGGAGAACACCGCGCCCAGCAGGCTCAGGCCCAATAGCGCTGCCGCCCTGCGGTTGGCCAACCCGAGTGCCGCCAAATTGAAATTTGAAGTCCCGCGCGTTTTCACTTGGCCGCCTCCTGCATACGTTGTGCAATCTGTTGTTTCACTTTCTCCAGCAGGGCCGTGTCTTCCGGCACCTTCTGGTTTTTCATCAGGTCTTCATAGAAATTGGCAAAGTCCAGCTGGTCAAAGTTGATGCGCTGCAGCTCATCCACGGTAATGCCCCGGCAGTCCGGTGATTTTGCGCCACCAAAGCCGATACCCAGCTGCCACGCGCGCCCCTGCTGCTGAACAATCTGCGCCAGCTTGCTGTCGAACTGGCAGTAGCTGCGTTTCTTCTGCAGGCAGACACCCAGCGCTTTCTTGCTGCAGTATTCGCCGACGCTGACCGTCAGCTTGTTCTCTTTCGCCTTGCCCAGCGCCTTCTCTTCGCTGTTGCAGTGCGCCAGCCCGACGCTGTTACCCCACCCGGAGTCCTTGCAACAATCGCTGAAACCGGCAAACGCCTTGCGGCAGGACTGCCCCTTGCCGGTGAAGGCGCGCACATCGATACCGTTCAGCGCCGCCACGTCCTTGCCGGCGGCCGCCACCGCGGCCAGCTCGGAGACGACGTGCGCAAAGTCATTACCCTGGGTGCCCTTTTGCGCCTTGTCGCACTCACCGTCGAGGCAGTACATCTGACCGCCGCACAACATCACGTTCCCAGTGGTGCGGGTTTCACAGGAGTAGGTCACGTTCTCGTGCAGGCACTGGCCATACTCATCGGAGAAGGCGCAGCCGTGCGTGGCGATAGTGCAGGCCGGATCCTTGGCATAAGCTTCGCAGCTGCCCTGGCCGGCCTCCTGCAGCCGATAGGTGTCGGTAAAACGCCAGCAGCTGGCCCACACCGGGTAGGTCTGGCCGTTCACCGTGACCGTGCGTTCGCCGCCCGGCTCACTGCAGACGGTATTGACCTTCACCGCCCCGGCTTCCTGCGCCAGTGGACAGTCTGCCGGCGTCGACGTGGTCGGTACCCAAACCTGCACCGACGAACTGCCGTCGAACTTCACGTAAAACACCATCGGTGAGCCGCCCCCGCCGCCACTCAGCTGCCTGACCATCGCATCGAGAAAGGTATCCAGGTGGCCACCGGGGTCCATAGTGAGGAAAATGTCGACCTGCTGGCCTTGCGTGAGCGTGACGTTTCCGACTTTCAGTGGACGGCTACCCCAGTCCTGACGGCCATAACGCACCTCATTACCCAGCAGTGAAAAGGCCAGCGGCACACCATAGCTGTGCAGATCATTCTGCAGTTCAAGGTATATCGCCCCCGCATTGAGCTTGCCGGTAAACGGCGCGGTAAAGGTGCCGTGAATGCGGTTGCCCTCTTTCCACCAACGGATCATCGATTTGTCGATGTACGTGCTGCGGTCTTCATAACGGGTCTCATGGTGGCCACCGATGTCGGTGGCGCGCTCACAGGTACGCATCACCGCCGTATCGCGCTCGCACACATGGTGGGTGAACTCACTGCGCGTCACCTGCTCAGCCTTGCAATCCGGGCCGGTCTTGCCGACGATGCTCTCGGCCTTGCCTTCAATTTCCTTGCCGGCCTGGATAAAGGGCGCATCGTGCGAAATCGGCTCCTTGGGTTTTTTAAGCACCGAATCGGTCACCGCTTGCCCCACCGCGGTCCGGCTCCAGGCCGAACCGCCGTCGGTTTTGAGGTTGTTGGCATCCCCGGCCGTCACGCCGCCGTAGTAGCCTTTCTCTTTCGGATTGTCGGTGTAGTTCGGCAGCACGTTGGCCGGGTTTATGTTCTGGAGCGTTCCAGTGCCCTGTCCGGCGATTTGTTTGGCAAACTCGCTGCCAGTCTGAAACACGTCATCACCTTCCGCCCGGCAGTCTCCAACCGAGAAGATAAACGTCCCCAGCACCAGGGCATGTGTCGCCAGCAGACCGGGCAGAGACTTCGCCAGGAGGGTCATTTTCCGTCCCCCTTATCCAGCAACGCCTGAGCGGTAGCGGCACAGTCACCGTCTTTAGCAATCTTCTTCAGCGCCTGTTCCATCAGCAGGTTGCCGCGCACCACATCGAAACCGGCCGCGCAGCGCACGACCAACGCCGGTACAGCTGTCACGCCGAACTGGCTGTAGGGCTGCGGGTCGATTTGCACGCCATCAATACCGCCGGATTCCACCAGTTTTTGCACCCGCTGCACCGTTTCACGCATGTCGCCATTCACCATGCCGCGCAACGTGGCAGGGATGGCGAAGCGACGTGCCTCTTGCAACATGCGGCGCATCCCCTCCTCGGGAATGCCAAAGGACACGAAGTACAGCGCCCCCTCGGCCGGTTGCTCGGCGCCGTCCTGGCGCTGCTTCGCGGCCAACTGGTCGATAAAGGACTGGTCGTCCTGCGCCAGCGAACGCGGGGGCTGATTACGCAGGAACTCCGGCACCGGGGTGTTTTTGTGCAGATCGGCCGAGCGCTTTTCCTGCTCGCGCAGCCAAGCCCGGTTGCTGTCTACCTGGGCTGCCGCCTGTTGCTGTGCAATCGTCATCTCGCCGACAGGTGCGGCGCTATCTGCAGCCCAACTCTTCGCCACATAAAACGCCGAAAGCGTCAGCGCCAAGGCGAAAAAATAGTGTTTATTCATCGTGGTACTTTCATTACTGTGTATCACCATCCTAACCTTCCCTACACAGACCAAAATTCCAAGGAAGAAAAGCGATTCGACAAAACAATGGCGCACAATCCCCAGAAGGCCAAACCGACCAGACAGGCAATAAACATGGCTAAAGATGAAGCAAATAAGCGGAAGGCTATTCCCCACAAAATAAAGACGTGCACACCGAACACAACGAACCACAACATCGAACTATGGTGAATAAGCATGGGTAACTCCCTATAAAAATACGCAGTTGCGCTTGCGCCACATGACGTAGCCAAAGTTCTTCTTACTGGCCGGCGAATTGTGGCCCACCTCCCAGCGCATCACGCTGCGCCCCATTGGGTGACAGCGCGCGCTGTCCGGGTACATGTTCACCATCTGATAACGCCAGCGCTCTTTCGGCATGATCGGCGACGGGTACTCGAAACAGACCGCCCGGTCTTTGCCGATGGACTCCATGATTTGCCCCTGTCGGTGCAGCTTGAACGCCATCTTTTCCGAGACCAACACCGACGACTGCAGCGGACTGATTTCCTTGGCGACCCAGCCGTTGAACGGGTACATCGAACCCTGACTGCCGGCGCACCAGAACAATGCGTCGATCGGCAGATGGAAGCCGCTGGCAATGGCATCGGCCGCGCAGGCGCCCTGCGCCAGCGGGTTGGCAAAGACCACCGCCTCCGGGTTGAGAATGGTGGTCAGGCTGCTGTCCACCCAGGTCGGGTCGATTTCCGACAGGTAGGCGATGTCCATATCACCGCCCTGCAAGCAGCCCGCGGAGGTGATGATGTTCAGCCAGTAAGTCAGCGGGTACTTGTACCAGTGGACGTGATAGAACGCGGTGGTCACATCCCCTTTGCCACTGCTGCCGCCGGTGCCGGTGCCAATCTTGCCGAGGTTGACGCTGAAACCGCCCAGGTTGACCATGCAGCCGGGCGAACGGGTCACGTCAGTCATGGCCATCGGCTCCCAGTACCCCATCGCCATCCCGATACGCTGAAAAATCGGCGGCGGCGCCGGGCAAAACTGGATGGGGCTGCCCGGATTGGCGGTATCAGGCAAATCCCCCTTGCCGACCGGAATGCTGCCGATCGAGAGCGGGAAGATGCAGCGCCAGCAGATATCGGTGATCGGGTTGACAAAACGCCCCTGACAGGCTGCATCCGCCGCCTGAGAGGGCGCTGAAAACACACCTGCCACAACCAGTAACACCGAAAGCCAGCAACGGGTCATGCGCGACGCTCCTGGCAATGAGTTGCCCAGTCGGTTCCCCGGTAAATCTCTTGCACATCACCGGCTGCAACGATCCCGGCGGTGGGGCGCGCCTCATCCTGCGGCGGTAATAACGCCGCAAGGGTGCTCAGCAGACTGTCGATAAGCGCCAGCTTATCGAACAGGTATGGACTGTGACCTTGCTGATCTGCAGGCAATTGCTCACGCATTTCGTGGGCCACCTCGCGGCACTCAAGAATGCACTTGTAAATACCACCGCGTGAGGACGCAGCCTGGCGAATGGCCATCAACTCGTCGTGGCGCGCGGCCAGCTGTTGCCGACAGCTCTGCAGCTGATTCTCGGTCGCAATAAAACGTTTACGTGTCACAAACATGTTGCCCCCCTGATTCAGTTTGCGCTGCCGGCGACAGGAATGGATTCGATACGCAGGCGCGAGCCGCTCGGCGCCGCCGTGATACGCGCCGGCACAGTCGTCAACCCGAACCGGCGCGACAACGCCCCGCCCTGATCGAAGTAGATACGGCTGTCCAGCGCGGCAGAGGTCTTGGGAATGTCGCCGTTGACCAGAATGATCTTCACCATCAGGGTTTCCGGCTGCTGCGCCTTCATCCAGGCAACCTGCTGCGGATCGTCGCCATCGATGAAATACAGCGTCTGCGCGAACGGCACGGTGGCCAGCGGATTGATAACGTCGCCTTTGCGGGCAAACACGCGCCCCTTGTCGTCTTTCAGGTCAGAAGAAAGCTGCACGCTTGGGTCGAAGAAGCGTTCGGCATAGCGCTCGGTCTTGCCGATGCCGGCGACCGGCTCAGGGCGCTGGCTGTGTTTCACAGTGCGCTCCTTAAACGCCGTCATTTCCTTTTCCCAACGGCCGCTGCGCTGCAATTCGGTCAGACGTTCGTGAATGGTCTGCAGCATGTCAGGCTCGGCCACCGGGTACAGGTCGCCCCAGGTGCCGAAGTCTTTGGCCAACGTCATGCAAGGCAGCAGTGATAAGGAGAACACCAAGCAGACAACTCGCATCAGTGGCCTCCTGCTTTTGCCTGTGCGACCGCGGCCTGCAGCGCCTTCACATCCACGGCGCCGTACAGCGGCGTCACTTGATCCGCCCGCGCTCCTCGAGTCGGCATGACGATAAAGGCGGGGGTGCCGCTGATGTTCAGCTGCTGGGCCAGCTCGCGTGTGGCCAACAGCGTTTTCTCCGTCTCGGGCAGCACGGTCATCGGCGCTGCACCGGCGGTCTGGAGTGCCGCATTGACCGTCGGTTGCGACAACCGCCCTTCGTTCTCACCGGAGGAAAAGACCGCATTGTGGTAGGCCAGATAGGCCTCACCGCCCTTGAGTTGCCACAGCGTCAGGCCGGTACGTGCCGCCTGCACCGACATCGGCCAGCGGCTGCCGAAAATGGGGAACTCCTTGAACACAAAGCGCACATCGGGATTGTCCCGCACAAAGTCGGCCACCACCGGCGCCATACGCGCGCACCAGATGCACTGATAGTCGAAAAACTGCACCACGGTCACGGCACCGTCAGGGTGCACAACCGGCGTCGCCGGATCATGCAATAAGGCTGCCTGTAACGCCGGCTGCGTTGTCACCGCGGTTTGCGCGGTGCGATTGGCCGCACTTTGCTGTTGCGCTTCCAGCTTCTCGCTCATTTGAAGCAGGATTTCCGGGTGCGCCAGCAGGTAATCGCGGGCAAGCGGGCCGATGGCCTCCTGCTGCGCCGGGGAAAATGTCGCAGGGACGGTGGGGCTGCTATCCTTTTGCTGAGTCTGAGAAACCGCCACAGATTCAGCCTGATTTTCCTGAGAGTGCTTCACCAACCTGCCGAACATAGCGATACTCACAAACAGAGTGGCCAATAAAATTCCGATATTTCGATTCATGGTTGCGACTCCTTATCAACGCTGACGGTATTGCCCCGTTGCATCCGGGCGGCAATATCCCGCTGCAACTCGCGCGTCACATCCCTGGCCCCTCCCACCACCGCCGGCGAAACCAAAATGATCACGTTGTTGCGCTGCTGGTATTGCGTGATGCTGGTTTGCAGCGCGCCGGTAAAACGTTCGGCCAGCAGCTTGCTGCGCTCCGGCGGCAAGGATTGTTTGGCGGCGCTCTCGTAGAAAGCTTCCATGGTCTGTTTCATGTCGAAAGTGACGATCGCCGGCTGACGCTGCAGCAGCCACAACGTGGCCCCCACGCTGAACAGAACGGCAATCAGCACGCAGACCGCCCCCCACAGCACAATGGCGCGTTTCTGTACCGGGCTGTTTACCGTCGTGATAATGGCAGGCAGTGTCATGCGGCCGCCCTCCCCGTGTAGTTCTCTTCCACCCAGCGCTCGATGCGCATCATCTCCTCGCCAAAGTTGCGGTGCGCCAGCTCATACACGGCGTCGTGTACCGATACCCCCTGTTCACGCCGGGCCTGCATGAACTCGAAGTCCTGGCCCTGGGAGGAGTACATGGCGCGGCTCAGCGGATCGACAAACAGGCGGTGCCAGCTGACCTTGCCGGAGACCATCAGCATGAAGGAGCTGAACCATTGGTCTTTGGCCGATTCGAACTTCCCGATCATGTCCTGCTGCAGCTGGGTGAAATTGTCCGGGTTTTTCTGCAGATAGGTTTTGAACTCGGAGGCGTCCTGCATCAGGATGATCTTGTAGGAGGAGTTGCCCCAGGCGGCTTTCGCGGCCGAGCTGGCGGAATCCGAGTCAAAGTCTTTGATGTTCTGGGTAATGGTGATGTACGCCCCGCGGTGACGGCGCGCGGTACGGTAGCCCTCTTCGATAAACTCGCCCGCCTTGGCGTTCTTGAAGTTGAGCAGCTTCCAGCCTTCGTCGATAACGCACAGCTTTTTGCTCTGACGCGATGTCTGGTACATCCGCCCCTCGATGTAGATCATCAGCGAGAACATCACGGCAACCAGCAGATCAGGGCGGTTTTTCAGGCCGCCCATCTCCAGCACCACCATGTTGACGTCATCGCGAAGTGACGGTTCGTCAGAGTTGAAGAACTCACCATAGGTGCCGTCGGAGCAGTATTTATCCAGCAGGATGGTCATTTCATGCAGGCGGTTGCGGATGGTCGGTGACTCACGGTAAACCTCCTCATCCATCGCCTCGCGCAGAAAATCACGCACATCATCGATGCGGGCATTCTTTTGCTTGCTCAGCCAGGCCGCCTTGACCGCCATCTCCAGCAGGCTTTCATGAACTTCGTCCAGGTTGCCGTCGGGGCTGGCCATTACCGAAATCAGGTTGGCGATCTGCGTCGCCGACAGGTTGATGTCTTTCACATTGGCGAACGGGTTGAATTTCAACGTCTGAGCGTCGATGTAAACCCCGCCCATGTTTTCGCACAGGCTCTTGTAGCCATCGCCCATATCGAACACCCAGGCGGCGCCACCGGTATCCAGCACGCTGCGCAGCATCGGCTGGATCAGGCCGGTTTTACCGGCACCGGAGGTCCCACATACCGCCATGTTGTAGTTGGTGTTGCGCATCACCTCGGAGTAGATGTCGATGAACGCCAGCTGATTGCGGTAGGTGGGCGCCAGCAAACCAGACGGTGCCAGGCGGTTGTCGGCGACGATCGGCATCAGGTTGACCACGTTCAGGGTCTTGGCGCGGTGTACCGCGCCGTGCATCGCCAAATCCTGGAAGATGCCGTGCTCGGCCATAAACGGCAGGCAGGCCAGGAAATTCCAGTGCTGCTTGAAGCGCGGCGATATCAAATCAAAACCGTTCTTGCGGTAGCTGTTGATAACGTCCTGTTCGCAACGCAGCGCCACGCTGTCGTTGTCTTCGCAAAACACCGTCACGTTATAGAAGAAGGAAACGATCGCCGTCTGGTTGGACGCCAAACTCTGGCGCAGATCGCCCCACTCCTTCATCTCCTCCAGCGTGCCGGGGAAGAATTTGGCGTAGGAGGTGCGGGATTTTTTCTCCAGATCGATGTACTTGCGGTTCGCTTCGAAAGAGGTCTTGGTCTGCTCTTCAACGACCAGCGTCAGCGTAATAATGAACGGCGTGGCAATCGACAATTCTGGGTACAACAGGTTGCCGTAGTTGTCGGCGGTGTTCCACAAAAAGGCCATCTCCGGGTTCTGCTCGAGCTGGAAATTCATCACCCGCGCCACGCTGTCGCTCTTGCTGCCGGCATCGCGCAGATTGATTTTGACGCAGTCGGGGTAAACGTCCATGCCAAACCCGTTGTCGATGCACTGGAAATTCAGGTCTTTCAGCGGGTCGAGTTTGCGCGGCTTGTTGTACAGCTGGTTCGGATCGTGGTTAATGATTTCACCCACGACGTTGATAAAGTCCGCGGCGTTCAGCGACTGGGTGGGAATTTTTGCCCCCATCAGCGACGCGCGCAGCACCTTGACCAAGTTCTCCAGTTCGGTGATGAGCGCCTTGTTGTGGCGCTTGCTCTTGACGCAGTAGGAGATAAATACCCGGTAGTTACGCAGCGTCAGCGGCATATCGACGCCCGGCGGCAGGGAAAAGCGGTCTGCCGCCGCCATCAGGTAGTAGGCACGCGTAATGGCGTTGAATTTGTTCGCATCCTTGCCCGACCAGGAGAAGTCACGCAGGCCGGACTCGACCAAATCCCCGACGCGTTTGCTGGCCATCAGGTGAACGGACAGCGCGATCCCTCGCGGCAACTTGGTGCGCAGCAGGCTCTCAAGCGTCAAGACCACCTGCTCGTTGGCACCGGCCAGCGGCAGCGCTTCCAGCACAAATCCGATGGAGCCGGCATTGATGAACAGCCCGCTCTCTTCGTCGTAGTCGCGATAGGGCAGCACGCTGCTCAGCTGGGGAAAGTTCATGTCACCCAATACCTTGTTGGCAGCGGAGGCTTCATCCGGCATTTTCAATGCCGACAGCAAGCTGTTGGCAGTATGAGTGACTTTGTCGAGCAAATTCATCTACGTCTCCCCGTCAGTACACGGACTGGGGCTTGCCCCAGACGGCAGGTTTAACCACGAACAGCACCTTGCCCGGCTGGTGATACACGTCCTGATTGTCAATCCAGGGTGCGATCCACAACTGCGCGGTCTGCTCGGCCTGGCGTGCCGGTCGGGTGCTACCGACACCGGCACAGCGCGGCGACGTGCAGGTACTGACGGTCGTCACGATGGGGGCCGGCGCAGCAATCGCCGGGGACGTCGGCGCCGATGGTTCCAGGGATGCAGCCCCCTGACGGGGCAGCAAGCGGGATGAACTGCCGACCGCAACCGGCACCGGGCCGGTATCTCGCCCCACTGCCGCAAAGTCGCCGTCAGCCAGGCGAGGCAATGCGGCCGCAGCCGGCTTTGCTTCGCTGCCCTCCTCCAGTGACTTGGCTTTCTCGTTGGCCTGCTCCATGGTCATGCAGCTGTCGGAGGAGGTGGCGTTACAGCCGAACTCGCTGCTGACGCCGGCACAACCGGTCATCAGCAGCACGCCCCCCATAACGGGGATTAAAAGCAGTGATTTCATGATGTGCGAATTCATTAAGCCTCCTTAAGACCTTGCCATGAGAAAAGCCGTTAACGGCAACATCCCCACCGTTACTATCCCAACCCACGAAATCGTCATTGATAACAGCAACATATCAAACTTCCAGTGAATAAAAGCATCGCCAAAGACGAACGCGCTCGAGATGCTCACTGTCAGAGCCAGGCATCCCAGCAGTACGTAAACAGCGAGTCTTTTCTCGGCGGTTATCATGAAAAAAATCACGGAGAGCACCGCCGACGCTGCACACCAGAGAATGTCTCGCCGAAAACCGGCCCACTTGTCGGCATCGGTCAGCAGATGCTCAATGCGCCACGCATCGAGCGCCAGCCAACTGCCCCACCAAGCCAGCAATAAGAAGACATATAGCCCCGCCATTTTTCGTTCAGTCATGATTTGGCCTCATCATCAAAAGGTGGTGTCGGTGCAATAGAAATGCCCTGCCACTCGGACTGTTTCCTTGTTTTCCTGTTGGTCTGGTGCAAGTTTGCGGAACACCACCACATTGCGGTTATTCTCCTGCAGCGTTTTTGCAATTTCGGCATGGGTTTCCTTTGGCTGCGTCCAAACGTCCCCCGCACTCCGCGAGTGCTTTCGGACAAATGCAATAACGCCCCCAACGTGGACTTCTGCTCTTTTATGTCCATCACTGACCACTCCCTGAACCGATGCCGAACTGAGCCGGGTCAAGCTTGCCGAGGTGGTTCAGCATCTGGTCGGTGTTGAATCCGTTCAGATTCTGTCCGGATTTGGGCTGATCGGTCCCTTCGGTCTGCCCCTGCTGACGGCTCTCTTTCTCCGCCGCTACTTCCTCGATAGTTTTCATCTGGAACCCTTCCTGGAACACCACAGTGACTTCATTGCCGGCACCGATCGGAATAACCGGGTGATACTGTTCGGCACGCTTGATGTAGTAATCGCTGAGCGTTGAGGCGGCTTTACTGGCCCCCCCACCGATGGCCGATTTGGCAATATCGCCGACGCCCATGCTGGCCGTTGCCCCCAGGCCAACGGTCGGCTGTGCCGCCCTGCCTGCACCTTCGCCTAACCCGTCGAGGAACCCGGCGCCCCAGGCAAAGCCGAGGATCTTGCCATTGCGCATCACCACCTCGCCCTTGACGCCGTTCTTGCCCATAAAGCTGACGTGACCGTCGATGTCCTGATCAATAATGTCGTCACCCTTGATGCAGCTGATTTTGCGGGTACGCACGATGGCGCGCTCGCTGGAAACATCCCCGTAGGCCTCCATACTGATAAAACAGCCGGTCGCGTCGTAGGTCTTACCGTTCGGCATCTCGATCCGGCCGGTCAACCGCACCTGCATCGGCACCGTGGCCGTGTTCCCGGTCACCGAGGCGTTAGCATCCGCCCCCTCAATCAGGATGGATTTGGCGAAGCTGCCAGTCGGGATGTAGGGGTACTTCTTTTTCCTGGGGCCGGTCGGCTGCGGTACCAGTGACTTGCGATAGAGACGGCCGGGCACCGGGATAGGCTTGTAATCAACGCTTGGTGGCGGTGTGACGCCTTTGCCCGGATAGAAGGCCGTCGGCGGCGGAACAGCGCCTCCCGGTGCCGGCGGGAACTGGGTCGGCATGGGCTCACCCTCGGGCGTCACGCCGTTAACCAACGGCGGTAAAGAGGCGGCGGAACCGAGAGTCGGGTTCCCTGGTGTTGCTTGACTCCCCGCTCCGCCAAACTGTTTCAGGTTCTTGTTTTCATCTTCCAACTGCTGCATGCGTTTCTGATCTTCCAGGCGCGATTTGTTCAGTAGGTCGATCTCCTGACGCAGGGCAGTAAACTGCTTGTTGATTTCGGCCTGCGCGGCCTGAGTCTGAGTGATGGCATGCTGTTGCACGCGATCATCAAAGGTATTGTCGACCACCCCGGTCAGGTCAGGGGCCGGTTCGGCAAGTTGCTGTGTCTCCAGCTCCCCATCCTGCGAGAAGTAAAAACCGCCGCCGATGGCCGTGGCGACTGCCAGTGCGACCGCACCCAGCCAGAGGTATTGCTTGCGCTTGACCAGCACATTGATGTTCGCCATCAGCGGCCTCCCTCGGATAAGGTGATCCAGGCGCTCATGCGACCGCCGCCGATAATCTGCCGGGTAGGCGAATCGAACATCACTGCCCGCACACCCCGTTGCCAGAAATCGTGCTCGTTGACCCACTGACTGGCGCTGCCGGGGTTGGTAACCTCAAAACGGACCACCTTCAGGTGATGCCCAGTCCAGACCTGCTGCGCCTGCGCCCGTAAACCGTAAGGCGCTGCCAGCGCTTCACGCGTGACCGGCCTCTGCCCATAACCGGCCGGCAACCGGCCCTCCATCAATGACTTGTTGAGCGAGACCAGCATGGACTCGTAGGGTTGCCCCTCCTCCCAACCTTTGGCGGCAACAGAAACGCCCTGGCTCTCACCAACCAGTGAGAACGTGCGGCCGACACCGGCACGTGGCACGGCGCGAATGGAATAGTTCATGCCCCGCTCGGTTTCGATCACAAAACTGAACGGCTTTTTATTGAGCGTGCTCAGCACCAACCCCCCGTTGGCCGTTGGCTCATAATTCACCAGGCTTTCATCCACGCCGCTGACGAACGTCACGCGATCGCCGGGGACGTTGAACAGGTTGGGTTCGCTGTTACTGAGTGAAACATGCGCCTGACTGCCGTTTTGCAGTGGGATAGTGACCGGCGCATCAACCGTGCCGGCCTGAGCGCCGGCGCAGACCATCAGACCGACAACCATCAGCGCATAGCGTCGTTTAGTGACTTTCATCGTTTACCTCGACGAACTTGGCCAGCCAGGTCACACCCTCACTGCGATCGATATATAAGGAGTAGTGCTTGAGGTTTTTTTCCGGGGCGCTATCACCGATCCAGGTACGCAGCTCACCGCGAATATCAACACGCCCCTGGGCGGGATAAACTTTCACGCTGGTCTGGAAGAAGGCCGCATTAACGTTGCTGGCCCGGATACGGTTGGCCTCCTCGGCCAGGACAATCTTGAGGGCGTTTTGCGCCGCCGGCTTGACCATCATGAGCAGGGTGGAATGTGAGGCGTTGACAGTCTCAGGGGTCACATTGAGACGTAACGCGACAAAGGAGAGCGCCATTTGCTCGAGATACGATGCATCAGCGCTATTTTGCGAGACGCCGAACGGCGCCTTAAACAACATGGGGACTGCCACCACCTGTTTCTCGTTCTGCAGGCGATAGTTGTTGATAGCCATGATAATGACGGTCACCGTCAGCGCAGCAATCAACAGCGCCATGACAATAAAACCAATGGCAATAATACGATTAGAGTTGAGTCGTGCTGAGTGCTCCATTATCGTCAGCCTATTTTATCCATTTCCGAAAACAGGATTCAGGGACCACCTTGTAAACACCTTTTCCGAGAGAGGTCGGTAAATACCAATACGCAAGATCACGCAACCAGTTACTGCCCTTCCCTTTTTTGGCTTTGTGAATGGCCCAGAACACCAGTGCCCCCAAAATAATCCCCGTGATATATTTCTGCTGCCAGATAAACCAGCCGCCAGTAATAGCCACGGGGATTAATTCATCAAGACAAAAGCCAAACCAGCGGCTTTGTGTTCTCAGTGTTTTCGGGAAACGGTATTTATTCAGATCATTTCCCGACATACCGCCCCCGATTAATACCCGGCGACTTTCATACCCACCGTGAACAAAATAGAGAGCACGATGAAGCCGCCGAGGTATTTGAGGTTTTTGGTGGCCAAATACATCACGCCACCAACCAGCACTTCACCCAGGATAATCCATTTGACCAAGGTGGAACCGGAGCCTGCCGTTGCCTTCACATCGGCATCGCCGGCTTTCAGCATGTCTTTACCCGCACCGGCACCGGCAGCGAGTGCCACATCCGGGAAGAACGAAGCCAGTACGGCAAACGGCAGGATCACCTTGAGGAAATTCACGACGCGCTGCCGAGAAAACAGCTGACGAAGTGAAAATCCCTGACGTTGGGCAACAGAAGGCCCCGGAGCGCTTAATGAAGCATTCATTATTATCCTCGTCACATAAATAAGTTTAGTTGAATCAATACTTTAAATTGCTAATTAAATTGATATCGTATTTTTATAAGATGAACCTCCTTACATAGTGGTTTAACCGGTTAAAATTTAAAGGTTTTGCCAGCAGCAGCTATGTCCTGCACTTGCATTAAGTGGTCTGTCAGACGCAGAAGTACTTCTTGGCGCTTAGTTCTTCCAGAGCGTTTTACTGCTTGGGTAAGCAGTTCATTAACATCTTCTCCAAGCTGAAGTGAGAGCGTAATCACTCTGTCAGAACACTCATTGTTAATTTTTTCATATAAATCCATATGTTAAATACCTTAGTGGAATGATTTGAATGAAAAAAACTTAGTTAACAAAAGTTTCCTTTTGGTTACTTTTGTGGATTTTAGCACCAAAAATTACAATGTTAAGTTATTTTTAGTTCTTTTTGTATGTGTATGATTTCCTTTTGATTAGACTCTGGGAATCACAATGGCCAATTCCATACAGGACAGACTGAGTGAGGCGCTTGTTGCAAGGGGGATGACTCCGGCTGAGTTGGCTCGCGCTGTCGGGGTAAGCAATGGCTACGTATCAAAGCTACTTTCAGGATATATTTCTCAACCTAAAAAAAATCTATCAGCCATATGTACTGCACTAAGAATTAAAGAAAAATGGCTTTTAACCGGAAAAGGAGAGGTCGAAGTCGATGATATAAATGAAATCATCTCATACCCTCTTATGCCTGTTTATGAAGTTTTCAATCCAGAAGAAGAATCTGAGTTATATAGCATTCCATGCTTAATAGAAAACAAAAAAAACAATCTTAAAGCTTACAGAATTAGAGAGTCCGAATTATTTAACACAGAATTAAATGTTGTTGTTGATATAAATGGGAATGGCTCGGGTTTATTTTTGATCGTATACAATGACAACGCTTTAATTTCCACACGTTTTGATCATGTTGTAAGCGTCAAGTGGGTGCATAATACTAATAAGATTGTAGATAACTTCAACTTCAAAGTACTAGGGAAAATAGTTCAATTAACATCAATAGACGAGGAAGATATATGGATGTGAGGTTTATTTTAGTTGACATAGCGAATAATAAAATCTCTTATAAAATAAGAGACGGAGGTGCCATTTTTTCTGATAAAGTAGATACAATACTACATAAAAACTTAGTGGATTTCTTTAATGAAGATGATAAGAGTAAAATATTAGCATCATATGGTGTTTCAGACGCTCCTGTTTTTCTTACCAAGGGTGAAGCTGTATTAAACATACTGTTAGCACTTTTCATAACCTGCTTGTTCGTAGCAATACCTTTATCTCAAACAAAGGTTACAATTTTATCATACATCCAACCAGGTGGAATATTGGTCTTTCCCATTACCTTTGTTTTTCTTGACTCTATCAATGAGATATTCGGAAGAAAAAAAGGAAAGTTAGCAGTTTCGACAGCGTCATTGTCATTAGCTATTAGTGCGATTTTTATATCGATTAGCTTAAGATTAAGTGGCGTAGAATATACAAGCCATGCAAATTTTATTGCAGTATATAGTGAACTCCCATATTTGTTATTAATAAATGCAGCATGCGTTCTTTTGGCAGACAATTTTAACAATTTTATTTATAGCAACCTCAAGGCGCATTTAAGAGGTGGTTATTTAATGTTTAGATTTTTCATATCAACCATAATAGGACAACTTGTTTATTCTATAGTGTGGATTTTGGCATTTTTTCATGGTAAGTTAAATTGGCACGATAAATTAATCTACATATTAAATAATTACGAATTCAAGGTTTTATATAGTTTAGTTATTTGTGCACCACTTACTTTGCTTACAGTTTGGCTGGCGAGAAAATACATATATCATGCACATGAGAAAAAACTTTTTCGCTAACAAAATTGTCCTACGCAATAATAATTGTGTAGGACAATTAAACATAACCACCTCACCTGATAAATTTTCACGAGGTAATTTTTTAACTATTAACAATAATTCACTCACTTTTATTATCTGAATCAACACCCATGAAAAATCGCTCCAACTCATCATTAACAGATTCTTTTATTTCAGAAACGATTTGCTGGTAGTTATTAAGTTTTGGTTTATCTGCAACATGTGGAGCTAATGTGCTCGCACCAAGAACCTTTGCCATTGCAAGTTGAGTTTTCAGTACATTTTCCAAAAGAATTTTGTTAAACTCAGTCTGATTAAAAGGGTCATCTTTTCTTTCCATCTGTGCCTCATAGACTCTGAGACCAAGCTCCAGAAGCATAGAAATAACACTAGAAGTGCTTACCTCAGTTTCTGCAGCCCCTTCCTGGCGGCGCTGTTCAACAATCGAACGAATCTTTTGAACCGCGTCCTTGCTGACATATGCTTGAATTCTGGCCATATAAATTTCACTCCATGGTATTATTAATTTACAGATAAACTGTACATATATTGAATAGTCATACGCAAACCATAAGCGACTTTAATTGCGAGTTTAGGGATGGATTTGAAAGCAAAAATCCACAACCCGCATCTAGAGGTGAGTTTATTCATCCATATGAAATATAACAATAACTCTAAATAGGGTTGTATGTAAACTCTATAGACGACCCTTATTAGGGTCTTTAACGACTCGTATATTTTAAACACCCTCAAAACAACGCATATGAGGATATTAAATAATAGAATGATTTAAAAAGATTTATCTGCAAAATTAATTTTTGCGTGGGGTGTGAAGCTGTTTGGTTAAGGGGCGCAAATATGTTGACTCGAGATCCCGAAAAGGCTAGATTTTCACCAAGACTAGGGATTTTAAGGAAACCATGAAGAAGATCATCGCAGCACTCATGTTATTTAGTTCATCGGCCACACTCGCTGATTGTTTTGACATGGCTGGCAAAGATTATCACATCGACCCGGACCTTTTACGGGCTATATCATGGAACGAGTCTCGTTTTAATCCCGTTGCTATCGGTCCAAACCCAACCACTGGATACGGTGTAGGGTTAATGCAAATTGATTCTCAGCATTTTAATTCGCTCTCGCTGATAGGGGTTTCAGAACGTCACCTCAAGCAAGATCCGTGTATGAACATCTACACCGGTGCTTATTATCTCGCGATTGCATTTAAGAAGTGGGGAGCGACCTGGCAGGCAGTGGGGGCATATAATGCAGGATTTAAAGACTCCCCCAAACAAGCGCAACGACGTTACAAGTATGCAACTAAAATCGAGAAGACCTACCGGGCGATAAAAGCCAGCAAGCAACAACCCCTCCTCGGTCATAACCCGTAGTTTATCCACATATGCACATGAGAGAGAGCCAGCGAAGCTTCCCATCACCACAACGGGAAATGAGCGGGAGCGGTAATTTCACCGGAGCAAGGTGAAATTACATCGATTGTTTAGATGTGGGTAAGCCTATTTGCAAGCCCGGACACTGCCAAAATCAGACATGATTTTGGTGCTAACCAGGGAGCCCCCTTGGGGCAGTGGAAGTGGGAAATTTATTTCCCGCTGGGCGGGCGGGGAAAATAGCTACCATCCCCTCGAAGGGGAAGGTAACTATCAGCGTGCTACCATTCAAAAATTTCGCAATCAGGTAAAATCTGTGCATCGCAATCAAAATGTATATAGCTCACATTGCGAAATTTCAACTGATTAATTAAAAAACACCTAAGTGCCTTTGAAGCCCCTTGCGACTTTAACTCCAATAACCGGCGTCGATAGTAAGTCAGCACAATAATATAACCGTAATTTATGTTGACCACCCAGGAACCAAAAGTATCCTGCGTTGCCATTGTCGATAACAGCTGGTTATCTTCCGCTGTAAAATGTGCCGTGCTGCATACCAATACTGTATCTGTTTGCATTTTGCAGTCTCTTATTCCATAATACTAATGGTTAGTTCTGTAGCAGTAGAAGCCCCCGGTATTGATGGGCGTCATTACCGGGGCAACCTGTTATTTCATGCGATTTTTGAATTCATCTGCAATCAACCATAGCGCACGATTCAGTTTGATATCCCCATCGATGCTATTGACCGCACGTGTCCGGATATTTTTTCCGGTGGAACTTTTACCCGGCAATCCGCCTTTAATCATATTTTCCTGAACACGCTGGAATGTCGTCCATAAATCGGTGCCGTAATCTTCCCTCCGGCGCGGCCGTAAAACTTGTGATGGGGTGATCGGTGATTTATCTTCGTACTCGTAACGGTAACTCAATGCCGCGCGCGCAAACAACTCCTGATCGCCCTCGGTGAGTGAAATACACTTCATGGTATCGAGATCGTTATCAACACGGTCAAATATACCGAGCACTTCATAAGCCCCTTCAATAACCTGCCCTATTACGTCCCCTTTATGTGGTACACGAACATCACCGAACGATTGGCCGAATACCATGCCGTTGGCACAAACATAGCGGAACATGCCGGGGATCATTTGGTAACTACTGCTCCCGTCGTGGCTGTTCAATAATACGATTTCCGGCACCTCTTTATCACCGGAGACAATCATATTTTCCCGACGCAACCGCAACATGTGTTTGGTATGGCCGCGTTTGCTTTCATCCCGAACGCGGGTTTGACAGGCATAAAATGGCTGAAAACCTTCCTCACGTAATTTATCCAGTAACGCGATTGTGGGAATATAGGTATAGCGATCACTGCGCGAATCGTGTTTATCTTCAGAAAATACGCTCGGCACGACGTGCATTAATTCATCGTTGGTTAGCGGGCGGTCTTTACGGATAGAGTTATAACGGCCAAAACGGGAAGCTAAACGCATAATATTCTCCTTTCTTTTTGAGTAATGCCGGTCATAGGTTTTTAATGGTCAACGTTCAATTAACGGTATGAGTAGTTGATAGACTGCTGAAACTTTAACGTCCGGGCTTTTTCCCCCATCGTTTGGAAGGCTCTTTGGTGGCGGTGTTGACGTTTTGCGTGTTCATCCTGCTTTTGCTCCTTTCTGGTGGTTATTCCATCGTTCGGTGAGTTCCCTGGCGGCAAAGGGCGAAGTAGCAACGGCGTAAGGAGACCAGCAAGGGGCGAAGCGAAAAGTTTTTTCCCTGGAAAAAGTTTTCAGCGAAGTGCATTTCACCCCTTGTGGGGCGACTCGGCGGTGCTACGAACAGCCCTCCGCCGGTGAACGGCCGTCCGATGGCTCACCGGAACTGCAACGAGGAGGAACATGGCCGACACGGCGAACAGCCGGGGCGTCCTTAGCGCTCGCTGGCCTGCTGGCGAGCAGTGAAAAGCGGCGCCGGCTTCGCCGGCTGCAAGCGGATCTGATGCGTGACGGATGGAAGCCCGAAGGGGGGAGACGAGGGGGGAGACGGCTTGCCGGCTCCCTGCGCAGCACGACAGCCGGGCCCGAAAGGGCACGCCCACACTATGTACCTGAGCGACGTTCCCCGCAGGAAATCCAGCAGGCAGCAAGGGACAGGAAGGAAAACCGACACTTTGTTTTTTTGACAGAGTGCTAGAAGAGAAAGAATGGCCGGTGCCGCAGGCTCCGGCCTTTCGTTCTTTTCGTCTTTTACCGCGCGGTACTAACCGGAGCCACCGTCACCGGCAGCAGGGCGGAGCGCCCTCCTCCATTTCCAGGAAGCACATGGCATCGCGAGCAAAGAAAGCTGGCCAATGGAATGACACAGACCAGGTTGTCATATGCAACAGCTGCACGGCAACCCAACGACAAACGGCGCCGCAGGCGCCGTCTTTCGATGATGTTGACACTACAGGGTCGCCAGCTGCTCCTGGGTTAGGGTTATTTCAAACGCTCACTGGCCAGTTGATAGACATCACCCCGATCTCTTTTACCCACGGCAACAACAGCGATCACGAGGGTGTCGTCAATGACTTCATAGACCAATCGGAAACCTGATGCACGCAGCTTAATTTTGTAGCACCCCGGCATCCCGCGAAGCTTGGACGACGGTACGTGCGGATTTTCGCAACACTTTTTCAATTTCTTGGCAAACTGCTGTTGTAGCGCCTTATCCAGCTTACCCCATTCCTTGGCCGCCGATTCGCGAAACTTGACCGTATATGTCATGCAAAATTGTCCAAATCGACGTCAATCAGTGCCTCTTTGCGACGTTCGGTAACAAGTTTGACCAGCTCCTGATCGTCCAAGGCATCCAGCATTTGCTCATACAATGCGGCAGGCACGCAATAAAAAGCTGGCTGGTTCCTGTTCAAAATAGCCACAGGATAGCCGTCACCCGCACCGACAGTCTCCATCGGATTTTTCTTCAGTTCACTGATACTCGCGCTGGTATCGCTAAGAATGATATTTGGCATGTTGCCTCCATAAATAAGACCACTTAACAGGTCTTATTATACCTTATCACAAGACCTGTTAACAGGTCTTTACCCCGATAAACTCGACGGTATCTCACTAAAAAGCAGCTACCTGTAAGAGTTCTCGACTCTAAGAGTCAGATCCAGTCGATACCGCGCATGCTCAAACGCTCTTTCTCCAATGACACCGAACCACTCGCGAGTGCATCGCTGCGCTTTCACCCAATACTGGATGATTTCATAATCGACTTTTGGCTTTTCATCTTTTGAGTACACAACCGAACAGCGTCGATTTCGGCAACCATCGTGTCAGTATCGTCATCCGCCGCCTCAAATACCGCCTCCAGTTCGGCGAACCGCGCTTTCAGCCAAGTGATCTTGGCCTGTTCGTCATCGGAGAATTCCGGCTGCGGTTCGGCCATCTCGCGGTACAGCTCCGCATCCTCGCCCCACGTTTTAATGGCCGAAATACGCCCTTCCGCCCAGCTCCAGCCCTCGTCCTCGGCAACTTGCTGCGCCAGCGCGTGCAGCTTTTCGCGGGCAAGACGCTCCAGCAGCGCCGGTTCGGTCAAAAAACCCTCGTCGGTAAACAGATCGAATTTGAAAGTGCCGCCAGCCGACTCGTAGACTTCGCGTCCGACGAACGCCAGCTGGCTGTTGTCCTTGGCCGAGACTTCGTCTTTCAGCACGGCCTCGCGCAGATGCTGCGGCGCGGCAGCCCAGCCGTGCGCGTTGGCCCACACGTCACATTGACGTTGATGGTCTTCGGTTGCCGACAGCGCCTGCAACTGGTCGAGAGTGATTTTGTCTTCGGCCAGTGCATCAAGCAGCTCCGGCGCCATCGTCGCAAGACGCAGACAACGTTGAACATGCCGCGTGCTGAACCCCAACAGATGCCGGTATCTGCCCGCCCGCCGACAAATCGCGGAACGCAGTCACCTGATCGGCCGGGTGCATCTGTTAGGTTATGTTCTATGTGTCACCTTACAGGCAATTCATTGATATTATTTGCTTTTAATGGGAAGTTTTATTTTTGTGTGTATTTTCAGTTGAGGCAGGAAGAAAAATCATTAAAAAAAACGGCTCCGAAGAGCCGTTTCTATGTGCGGGTCAGGTCCAATCTTCATAGCCGCTGTCATGGATCCAGACAATACCGCCGGGGCATTCCTCTGTCAGAAACCAGAATCCGTCAAAGGCATCGGCATCCATTCCCTCTTGATTTTTAGGGAATTTTTCGCGATACAGTGCAATCTGCTCAGCGATACTTCCTTCCAAGAATTTGCCTCGGCTGGCCAGTTTGATCTTCCCGTCTTCGAGTAAGCGCTGGAGAAACGCAAAGAAATACTCTTTCTTCTCTTCAAAAGGGAAGCCGTCATTCCAGATGTCTTCATCTGGGCAACTGACTTCCCAAAGGGCTCCTATAGACATACCTTCTAATGCCCTTGCTCTTTCATCGTAGAGCGATGCTGTAATTTTCATTATATTCACCTAAACTTAATTTCTACACGTTTGACTTTCTCTCCTACTACGTCTGTGACCGATTTATCCCCAATGACGTCAATAGTCCAGCGTGCTTTCGTATCTTCCTGACTGCTCGAAAAATCTCTCAGGTTGATGGTCATTCCGTCTTTCTTAGCAACATAGATTGTCCCTAATGGCGTTCGCTTCTCTTCCAATGGAACCGTTCCTGCTAGTGTTTGGGCGTAGTCGATAATTTCCTGACGTGATAACTTCTCCGTCGCAAATACTTTTGCTGTACCGGTTTTGTTACTTCCCCCCTCGCCCAGCACTTGCTCGAACTGCTGACCGAACACATTCAGCTTACTTTCGCTCTGTTTCGGATCAAACACCTTAACCAGTTGGTCAGTGCTGGTTTTCTGCAGCGCCTGCAGTTTTTCTGCCGCCTGCGCCGACAATCTGGCGTCAGCAGCGGTTTGCATTTTAACCAAATCCGCAACCGGCTGGGTGTTGAATACCTTGCTCTTCAGCGATTCATCAACGGTCTTCACCGTTTGCTGCGCCAGTTTCTTCGCCGCATCCTGCGTCTTGCCGACAACCAGCGTGGTGCCGGAGGCGATGGCCCCGGTGCCAATGGCCGCATCCGGCGCCGCGATATCGGCGGCATAAATCCCGGCCTGATTAAGGCAGAGTGCCGGGTTAGTCTTGCACCCCGAGATAACCAGTCGGGCGGCCGCAACCAGCTCAGGTGCAGCGCCCAGCAACGTCAGGCCGCCGGCCGTCAACACCATGCCACCGCCGCCAATCACGGCAACTGCAGCGGCGCCTTCGCGACGGGCTGCCACACGTTTCGCGGCATCTTTGTCCCCTTTGTCGGCTGCCAGGATATCTTTCTGGTTTTCGGCCGCAAACTGCATGAACATATGATCGGTCATGTTGTAGCGATAGACCGACTGCGCACTGTCAGCGCCACTGTAAGCGCCTTCCGGCGTATGGGTGGTCAATGCTCCGGTCAGTGCACCGATGGCGCGTGCCGTCTGCTCTTTCGCTTCGTTGCCGTTTAATGCTTCCTGCAAACGCAGTAATTGACGTTCTTTCTCGTTGAGATTGGCTGGTTCGAACAGCGTGCTCTGCATCACGACGCCGGCCAGTTCCGCCGCCAACGCACCGGCGGCCGCGCCTTTGGCATTGCCCTTGCCGATTTCCGCACTGATGCCCGCCAGCACTGCATGGCTCACTGCGCGGCCTGGTACGTTCAGGATATCGCCGTTATCCCCTATCAGATTTGCGCCCTCGGCCTGAACCTGGCTGCCGATATTAGCCAGCAGCGCATTGGTCAGGTTGTCCCTGAAGCTGCCGCCATTGATGGTGGTGTTCAGGCTGGAGCTGATAACAGACTGCCCCGCCACCCGCTGAGCCACCTTGCTCCAGTCACCATTGCTCAACTGCGGCAACTTGACGTTGTTCGGGTTGAGCGGTTTGCCCGCCGCGTCCTTGCTCCAACCCATCGCACTGTCAAAGCCGTTGAGCGCCCCGCCAATCGCCATGGCGGTCGCGGTCGCCTTGACGCTTTCGTTACTGCCCAGCACTTTCAGGGTTTTCGATAGGTTGCCCTGATTTTCCACCAATGCCACTGCCGCTTGAGAGGCAAGCGACGACATCCCGGCCGTCACCGCACCACTGGTCACTGCACCGCCACCAATGGCCCCGGCAACATTACTGGCAGCTAGCGCCGTGAGCGAACTGCCCGCTGTCACTGCCGCCGCCGCAATGGCAATCACCGCCGCCACCGCCGGGTTCAGGTGTTGGCTCTTGTAGTCCCAACTGTCGTAGGCGTCCTTGACGGTGTTCCACTGCACGTCGTTGCGTTTGTTGAGGTCTTTTACCCAGGTGGTGCCCGGCGTATTACCCAGCGCATCTACCGCGCTTTGCAGCACCTGGCCGTTTTTCGCCTTCACGTCGGCGCTAACACCCTTTGCCGCATCGACGGTCAGCGCACCGCCAGTATGAATGCTCGGCAGCACCCACTTGTTGTCTTCATAACCTTTATTGGATTGCTTGATGAAGAAACCTTTCGAGTTGCTGATCGTTTGCTCGAAGGAGGTATTTTTTACGGCACGGAAGTTGACCTGCCCATATGTGCTGGTTAATCGAGCATTCTGCCCAGCGGCGATTTTACTGGCTTCATAGGTGCTGTCGTCGCGGCTCATTAGGTTGATGTTGCCGGCGGCAGTAAACTCGGTGACCTTATTGGTTACATCATGGCGAGTCTGCTTAACTTCGGTTTTCTTGCCCCACCATTTGCGTTTCTTCTCGGTTTTCTCGTAGTGGCTGGACTCTTCCATCGCCTGAGCATAGAGATAACCGCCCTTGGCGGCGATATCCATATTGCCGGCTCGCATGGCTTCGGCCTGGTTGTGGGCGTCGACCTGGGCTTTTTGTTTGGTTTCATCAGCCCCCTTGCTTTGCGCCTCATTGCGAGCGATAGTCAGGCGTGATTGCGCCTCGTTTTTTGTGTTGTTGCCTTGATTAATTCGCTGCTCAGCCTGTGCGACGTCATTTCGAGCAGCAGCCAGACTATTTCTGGCAGCACCAAGTTCTGCTTCACGTTGCGCTACAAACTTATCCCAACTCCCTACTTCAGCTGACCAGCCGCTGCCATATTCGTGAGGTGGATTATTACTCATAAACTCGTCCCGTCTTTCCTCAGCATCCCTGACGGCGGCTTCTGCTTGCTGAACGGACGAAAGGCGTTGCGTCACAACGTGTTCAGCATTTGTTTTTTCCTGCTGTGCCTGATTAATGCGCTGCTGCGCATTCTGAATCTGCTGCTCAGCTACCGCAATGCGCTGGCCCCAGTCAGTCACCGCGACCGGCGGCTTCCAGTTGGCCCCCAACCCCTTAACCACCAGTTTGGTCGCCTGGAACAAAATGCTGCCACCGGAAATCACCGTCATCAGGCCACCGGCATTCAGTTCAGTACCCTGCTGGGTTCGTGTTTCGGTAAATTCCTTGTTGCCCTCGCGGTAGGTGTGGTTTTGCACCGCCTCAAAGCGCATGTCGGCACCAGATGTCAGGGTCATATTGCCGCCGGAGGTGAGTTTGGCGCCGTACGTCAGTAACTGATTGTTGGCCGCTGCCGTCAGGTTTTTTCCAGCATTGATAGCCGTTACCGCATGACGGTCATCCTTGTTGTTGTCGTTGGCGGCATCGATGGCGGAATAAGACACGTTGGACAGCCACAGGTTTTGCCCGGCCAGCAACGTGATGTTGCCGTTGGCAGAGAGCGTGCCACCCTGGGTGCCCAGGTCACGGGCCGAGTTAATCAACAGGTCGCCACCGGCGTGTATCCGGCTGCCCAGTTCTGGGGTGCGCGAGGATACAAAGGGATGGCCATAATTGCCGTCAAGTGCACGGTAGTTGAGGTCGGCATTGTGCCCGGCCAGCAGCGTCACGTCCTTGCCGGCATGGATGTTGGTGCCGCGCAACGCCAGATAGCCGCCACTGTTGAGCGAGACCGAACCGGTGGCCTTCATCGCACCGACCTGAAGCAGGCCGTTGAAGTATTGCAGTCGCTTGTCCGCCGACAGGTCTTCGCCGGGACGATTACGCGTCAAAATGGCGTCATTCTTAATGATGGAGATGCTGCCAGGGGCCGTCATGCTGACGTTGCGGCTTTGCGACGCCAGTAATGTATTGAGTAGGGTAATGGTACTGCCTGCTGTCAACGTCAGGTCACGTGAGGCCTGCAGGCTGCCCAGCCAGCGAACGCCGTCCGGGTGGTAATAGTTAGGCTTTTCACTGGTGTGGATCTTGATTTCACCGGTGCGGGCGGTCAGCGTGACGTCCTGCCCTTTCAGTTCGCTTTGCCAGGCATCAATGGCGTTGCCGGCACTCAAATCCAGCGCTTTACCTGCGGACAGAATGCCCTGCCCCAGCACGATGCGGTCTTCGGCGATGGCAGTGAGATTGCCGCTGACGTTAATGGCGTCGGTGCTGACGATGTTGGCCGCATGCAGGAGTACATTCTGCCCTTTGACGGTTTCGGGGCGACCGGTCGCATTGACGTCATTGAGCTGACTTTCATTCGGCGTTGGCGTATTGATGTCTATCCGGTTTTTGAAGTCCGCCACCAGATTAGCCCCGGCAGTCAATTCTCCCATTAGAATTGATGTATTCTTCCATGCGGTTTTTTCGTCAACTTGATTTAAATTGACGTGTTGTTGGACGGTATTTTTGGAATCACCTGTGTATGGACCTTTTATCGTATTACTCAAGCTCTCCCCATCAGGTAGCTTAGGCAAAGAGTATTGCCGATAAGTATCCAACACCCCAAACATAGCGCCTGTATTGTGGAGGTTTTGCCCCGTCAGTATCAGATCCTTTAACGCTGAAATTTTGCTGGCGTGGTTATAAAGCATATCACCATATAAATAAGCGTTTCTTCCTGACTCGATAATGCCCGGGGAGCTAGCGCTTTTCAGTATTAACTCACTGTGAGCCAATTTGACATGGGGAGTTTTTGCAAAATCAACGTCCCCCAACCATTGGGTCAACCCACTAGGTTTGTCGACAACGGTGATATATTGTGTTTGGATACGCGGATCGGAAGGATCAATCTCCAGCCCTCCCATAATATACATATGAGGAAACTGGGTTTGATAATCACGCTGGTATTCCGTGCTGGTTTCAAACGTCTGTCGCACGTTATCGAGTTTGTTGGTACGAATAACCAAATCACCGCTGTTGGTTTGAATTCGAGCGGAGCGGTTTTCTATCTGTTTGGATTTATTGCCCTGCGCATCTTTCTGGATCCATAAATTGTTGTTGCTGTGCAACGCCGTGTTGTCTCCGTCACGCAGTTCAACATTACGCACTGTGTCTGCAAACACCCGCATATCCCGGTGGGCAGTCACATTACCGTTGTTGTTAAGCGTATCGGCAGCCAGCGTCACGTCGCGTTCGCCACGGACCTTAACGCCGGAGGCAATATGAACCTCTCTGGCACTGACGTTCAAATCCGTTTGTGCATGCGCTTGTCCCAGTTCAATACGTCCATTAACGGTAAGTGTGACATCGCGTTGCGTGCTATTGATATTATTTAGGTTTACCCCAACCCCGTCCTCGTTTGCCACCAGACGGATTTTGTTGGCGTACATACCGCCCAATGCTTTGGTGTCCACCGCGAGAACAGGTTTAGCGCCTTCGCCGGCGATAGGCTTGATGGTGCCGTCTTTGAAACTGACGCGGTTAGCCCCTTGGGTGAGAGACAGATTGTTGGCGTTGATCTTGCCATTCAGCTCGGTGGCGCGGCTGATGATATCGACGTAGTCGGCGCTGTTGCCGTCCAGCCCTTTGCCGCCGATGGTGACGCCGCCCTTTTTCACCTCCAGCGCTTCCAGCGCGCCCTGCTTGTCGAACTGCGGTTTACCGGTAGTCAGGGTGACGCCAGGAGCGTTGATAAAACCACAACCGTCGCAGCTGATACCATTGGGGTTGGCGATCATCACGTTGGCCTTGTTGCCGAACACCTCGAGCTTGCCCTGCAGTTCGGAGCGGCTACCGCCGGTGACTTCGTTGATGATCAAATCGGCCGGTTTACCCTTGAGGTTGGGGTTGCCGTTGATAATATCGACACCTAACTGCGTTTTTCCGCCCTGTGTCGCATTGTTCAGCACAGCACCCGGAGCCCCGACGTTGAAATCCTTATAGGTGTTATGAGAAATGCCCGCACCGTTCGGCGTGGCGATATTCACCACCGGTACATTACCCGGCTTCATATGGACCTGAGTGTTGCCGTTGGCGGCGTTGATACCGGCGGCAAAGGCAGGGTGTAGCGGCGTCATCGCCGTGGTGTAAATCAGCAGGTAGCTGGCACCGCGCGCCAGCCGGGGGGTAATTTTGTCCATATCAGTCCTTTGAAAGGCCGCGTTATTGATCCAGGGCCTCACGGCCCGTGCCATGTGTGAGCGATGTCATTCTTCTTACAGAGTAACGGTAGCTTGCCAGTACGCCACCCAGCGGTCCGGCTGCAGACTGGCGGGGTAAAGCAGCGGTTTGCCGACGGTGAACGACTGGTTGA
Organism: Serratia sp. PAMC26656; assembly: GCF_016469055.2. Classification (NCBI taxonomy): domain Bacteria; kingdom Pseudomonadati; phylum Pseudomonadota; class Gammaproteobacteria; order Enterobacterales; family Yersiniaceae; genus Serratia; species Serratia sp. PAMC26656. The sequence continues at coordinate 62,197 of NZ_CP150485.1, forward strand.
ACCACTGGTTGTTCATCGCCAGCCCCAGCGAGGCACCGGCCATGCTACCTCCGTCCACCTGATGCGGCTCGCTGCGCAGCCAGCCGCCGTCCAGCGCACTGGTCAGCGACATATCGCCAATGACCGGCACAGTGCCGAGTTGCCAGTTGAGTTCGTTACGCCAGAAGGCACCACGGTTGCCGGTCAGGTATTGCTCCTTGAAGCCGCGAACCGAATACTGCCCGCCAACGGAGACGCGCTCGCTGGAGTACAGGTTATCCGGCGTAGTTTGCCCGTAGGCTGATGTCAGGTAGTACAAAGAGGGAGTCAGAGGATAGAAGTAACTGGCGCTGAGGCTGAGTTTGCGAAACTCGCTGCGCGGCGCATTGGTATGCTCCGGGTCATCCGTGGTGGCACCCAACATCCGTAGGCCGTGGCTTACCGTCGGGTTCAGCGTCAGATAGCCGCGCCCGGCGACCGCGCTATAATTCCCGCCGAGGCTAAATACGCTGAGCGTCGGGCTGCTGATAGCCAGACGTTCACCCGCCAGTTGGTTCTCTGTACGCCTGCGCGTCAGCCCTATGTCGACAGAAAACTTGCGCGTACCGTCCCGCAACAGCGTGCGGTTGGCACCCAAACGCTGGGTTTGACTATTTCCCTTATAGCGGTAAGCGTCGCCATTGAACGGCACGTTCTGGAAAAAATCATTCCAGGCATATTGATAACTGAATAGCCAGTAGCCGTAGGGCAAGGTCACGCCGCCGTTGAGGCTGCGGCTGCGATGGCTATGGCTGAAATCGCTGTTACGTGCCGCAGAAAATGACCACTGTTCGGCAAGGCGCAACGGACTATCCAACGTCATGCCGGCATTCATCTGCCCGGTGCCGATGCTTTTCTGGCCGCTGTTGTCTGCACCAAAAGAAAGTGCAACGGGCAAACGCGCGGAGCTGCGCCGCAATACCACGTTTGAATAACCAGAATGCGCTCCAGGCTGGATATCGATGGCGACCTGCTGTGAAGGCAACCGGTTGAGCTGTTCCATGCCCTGCTCGATATCACGCAGGTTGAGCACACTGCCGACACTACCGGGAAACGCCATTTTCAGCGCCAGGCTTTCCTGTCCATCCAGATTGATACCTTCAATACGCCCCTCACTGACGGCTACGGTCAGTTCACCGCCGGCGATATCCTGTCCCGGCAGCCAGGCCTGCGACATGACATAGCCTCGCGTGATATAGGCGTTGGTGGTCTCCCGCACCAGATTATTGATGCGGGATAGCGTCAGGCAGCGGCCTTGATAGGGTTTTGCCAGTTTTTCTTTCACCGACCAGGAGAGGTGTTCCGCCCCCTGAAATACAATGCGTTGCACGTTGTGGCAGGTTTCCTCGCCCGCACTCGCCACAGGCAGCGGTAATGCAGGCAACGCGACATTGTTTTGCAGTGCTTCACGCTGCTGCTGTGCCTGCTCCAACAAATCCTTCTGTCGGCGCTCGATAATATCCTGGTCGGCAGGGTTAAGGATCGATGCCGCCTGGGCCAGGCCAGACAGCCCCAGACAGGTAACCAATAGCCAACTCTCCTTGTTGATATGCAAATGAGACTCACTAGTATTAAGCTATATTAGTTGCAAAGTGTAAGTATTTGTCAGCGAAAGTCTAGCGGTTTATTTTTGATCAATCATGAAATGGACGTTAATTGTGATCGTCATCCTGGCTCTGTTACTTGTTGCCGTGTATGGCTTTTTTTATCGGATACCGGTATTGGACTATGACATACAGTGATCCGGCGGAAAAACAGGCATGCCTTGCCTACTCGAAAGAGAAAGTGGCCACGGTGATCCTGAACGACAGGTTGGCGCCCAAGAGTGAAATAACCACATTCACTCAGGCGGAGGCGTTGTCTCATCTGAAAGGCATTGAATTACTCTTGTCCGGCATCGAGCGCAATGGCGAGGTGTGGATGGCTCCCTTCCAACAAGATGCCCATCATTATCTCGGGATATTGGATTGCAACGCGCTGACAGTCGAATACAGCGTCGTTCCAACGGCGCGACGTGGATAAAGAGTCCCAAGAGGAATGCGATCCGTTTGCTATCATAAACAGCCGTCTCGGGGAGCCTGCGCCGGAACCGCCGAAATTTCCGATATAGTAGTTCGTAAACGGGAACCCGCTAAAATTTTGATTTTCTATTTAAGACGAACGACAGGTACGTCCGCCAGCCGTGTGGTCCAGGCCGGTGACAGCCGCTGACGTTTCATTTTCCAACCGTCTGCCCGGTCGGGAATGCCCTGCCCGGCAAACCACACCAGTGCCCGACCGTCCTGATTGGTGCGCTCAAGATCGCCATTCGGGTAAACGCCCAGAAAGCCGAACTTATCTCCCCTGCCCCGCCTGGCGGCACAAAATCCCCTATTTCGTGGCTCTTGCAACTGACCGGCATACTACATCTTGTGTCGGTGCCGGAATGCCCCTGTCCCGGGTCTTGGTAATAACGCCGCTGGCCAGTGCAGTGAAATCGGTTAAACTTCCATTAGTAACGATTTAACCGAAGGTCGGTCCGGGCCAGAATAATTATTGTGAGCGATCACCTGGCGCGGATACGGCAAAATAGACGCAGAAAGACACTGATTGCGGATAAAGAAAAAATGCGCCCTGTTCGAATTTTTGTGGAACACCGGCGCGCGTATCAACGAGGCGCTTGCCGTGCGACCGGCTGACGTAGAGTTTGATGCATCGCCGGCATTCGTGACGCTGCGCCCCCTCAAGCAACGGCTACACCCCAAAGTGGGACGGCCGAAGGTGGTGATACCGAAAGTCCCCGGTAAAAAAGAACAGCCTGAGCAAAAGCTGGTACGCGTGGTGTCACCGGTGAAGCGCACGGTGGCATTAGATGATGCGCCCTTTGCCACCCGGCTACATGACCATATTCACACCTAACAGCATCTTTCTACGCAGCGCTTAAACCTTATTAGAGATGTGTAATACGGCCATACAAATACCGGGCAAAGGCATCAGACTTGGCCGCCGGCTCTGGCCAATACGGTGGATCTTTAAGTAAGCGGCCCAACGTTGACATACCTTCATGCTGATTGGCCTTGCGCTCAACATAATCGTCATCGGTATATCCCATCGTTTCAATCACAAGCTCCGTGGTTCTCATCCTTCCAGGATGGGTAACCGTCAACATGAAATCCGGGAGAACATACCCTTCATCCTGGTCGACGGTCACCTTGATATCGAAGAGGGGCTTGTTCAGGGCTATCTCATAGCCTGAACTCCGCAACCATTTACCTGCTGTTATGATGGAAACAATGGTTGCCCGCTCAAGATTGCTGTCGACCGGTACCGGGCAGGTATAATCGTAGAGCGCATGAGCGTAAGCATCGCGACAAACCACCGTACCGGTGTCATTGCGCTGGTACATCAGGATCACCCAATACTTTTCGCGGTGGCCATCGGTTTCGCCGTTGATGCTTACTCGCTTTTCCGGTCGGAATACCGTGGAACCATATTGGTTGGTGAAAACCACCTCCTCCTGGGTGACCTGTTCCGAGAAAAGAATTTGGTAGAAGGTCCGTGCTCGCCCAGCTGGCCATGCTTTACCGTCGGTTTCCAGCTCGTGCATACGGGCATCAAGACGGTTTTGTTTCAACCACGGATCAAAGAAGATAATCTCGCTAAGGGGCCGCCCTTGGGCAAAGTGTTCCAACTCAGTGACCAACTTCACCGCGTCGAGCGCCTGCTTTTTCGTTCTTGTCGTTTGCGGGTACACCGGGTTGATCCGGTTTAACTCAGCCGCATCAATCAGGCTCAGTAACAAACGTGCAAGCGCCGGCACTCGGCGCCGACTGATTTTGTCGGTACCCTGATTATCCGTATTGGTCGGTACCGAAATTCGCGCACCATGATCATCTCGCGGCAGGAAAGACCGAAAATCAATACGCATGACACCGGCGTTCTTTCGGCTGCCGCCGGGGCCAGTATTGTCATCGTCGCGTTTTGATCGGTGCAGTGGGCAATCAGTGTGGTGTTCGCCGCTGAAATTTACCAAGAATATTGAGCCATCGAGATTTCTGGCCGTGTTGAGCGGACGATCTTCCACCGAACCTTTGCAATCGCACGCCAGCCATAAATCCTGATCCCGCATGGATCTGAGTACCGTTTCAGCCATTTGCTTTTCAGCCAGGGAATGTACTCGCCCCTGGCCACACACATTGCCTACAGCAAGAGCTTCTTCTGCAGATAACTCACGGAACAGCCGTCCACGTGGAGCTTTCTTAGTCACCAGTCTCAAACGGACCTCCTTTTACACGCTACTTATCCTCAGTAAAGTTTCGCATGCGAAACTTCGTATGATGTCACCCTCGGCGATGCAACAGCAAAACAGACGACGTCAACCGATAGTAAGGTATGGACCACGGCCCATTACGTAAGCTGGATAAAATTGGACTTTCCGCTTTAGTATCCCAATACAGAATGCTGATAATCCCCTGCTCTTCCAGTCGTCGCGCGACAGTCGCGACGTTGGTTTCCGCTATCCCGGTTCGCGTCACTACCTCCCGTTTTTCCAATTCCGTGTTTCCTTGATCATAGGCATCAAGCAAGCAGGCCAGTACGACACCGGCGTAACTGCGGCGGCCGGTTTTTGACAATGCCTCTTCCACTTCTGAAAACGTCTTTATCACTTTTTTTTCCTGTCTCAGTATCTCGCGGCTTCTTCTAAGGCCGCACAGATCCAGCCTGCAGCGATCTCCTTATCCATTCCATCCGGCAACTGCTCCAGTACCGGTACAAGTTCCTCGGCATTCACCGTCATGACAAATAACGTTGCGAACGCGGCCCACTCCGAATGCGCAGCCGGACGCCAACCATCATTGAGCAACAGGGCCAACGCGCTCTGCATAGCCCACCGTGGCGTTTCCTTGTTTTTTGTATTGCCCAGCAAACGCCGCTCACGGTCTCGCAGAAAGCCATATTGAGTGGCAGTGGCAACCAACACGTCCGCCGCTTCGGCAGACGTGAAATTGGTGCGCATAACCCATGTTTTAACAATGGCTGATAAAAACTGCTCAGCCAGGTCATCAAAAAGAGGTTTGATCATTCACACCACTTTGATACCCAGGATAGAGATGTCGGCCGCATCGATGCACATCGTGCCGATCGGCAGCTCAACCCACACCTGCCCGAACTCGTCAGGAATTTTGTCAGTGACCAGGTACCCTTCACTATCTTCGAACTTCACCAGGACTCGGGCAACCTTGAGCTTCCGAGCCTCATAGTCGGTTCCCCCTGCTGCCGGCTGCCCGGTTTGACCTGCTGGTGATGGCGTAACGCCGTTAGCAATACCGGAATCAGACACTGACGACTGCGGCTCAGGCTTCAGCTGAGATGTTTCGCTGCTGTTGCTGTCTCCGGTCAACGCTGTGCCGGCAGTTTTCGATTCAGTCGGGAGTACTGGTGGTTCTTTTTTCGGCGGTTTGTCCTTGAGGATATTCAGCTCTTTGATTGCCGCTTGTCGTGTCAACTTCCCGTCGCGCACCAATTTGGCCAGCTTATCAACACTATCGGGATTGATATCGTTGATTTGACACAATGTGTAAGCCAGGTCAACGTCTTTGGTTACCTTGTCTTTCAGCAGCGCGATGACTGACGCCGGCGCCTCAATCAGCCGCATGTGTTTGCTGATGAACGTTTTGGGCTTGCCCAAGATTTTGGCCATCGCTTCCTGCGTTACTCCATGAACATCACGAAGAACCTGCAGCTGAATTGCTGTCGCCAGGGGTTTCAGCCCAGACTGGTGCAAGTTTTCGATCAACTGGCCAATGATACGTTCTTTGTCGCTCTTTGGCGGAGGGCCGACATAGATATCGATATATTTATCCCCCCTCGCTTTGGCTGAGCGCCAGCGCGTTTCGCCCATCCAGATGCGATAGCCACGCTTGTCCCGAGGGAAACAGCGAGGTGGGGATAAGATGCCAAAACCGTCATAGGTTTGTTTCATCCCTTCAATGGTTTCTTCTTCAAAGTCTTCCTCGGGACGCACCTGCTCTATGGCATAGACCTCATCAATACCCACCCGAATGACTTGCCCGGCAGGCTCCTCCTGCTGTGTCCGGTTTACTTTCAGTTCCTGCTGATTCAGGTTTTCGTGTGGTAATGCCAGTTCCCGTTCCTGCACAGGGGTTTCAACCGTCGTTTGCGGGACAACAGTCTTTTCACGTTTTTCACGCATGTGAGCTTTAAAGTTTTTGGCCATCGAATCAGCCCCCTGTCCGTGCAATAATGGTGTCAACAAGCGCGTCGTACCGCGCGACCAATGGGCTAGTTGGCGCATATTCCTTCATGGTGAAGTTGAGCTCGATGGCTTCGCGCACTTTGGTTTGAACATAGGGGATGATCTCCAGCAGATGTTCCGGACCAAAACCATTCTCGTTCAGGATCTCCAACAGCATTTCGAGGTTCGCGGTATCGACGCCCGCATAGCGGCCATCAAAAGCGTCTTTTTTGTAGTTGACCACCGTCGCCTGAGTCACCACGATACCCAGCAGCTTCAGGTCCGGATTATAACGTTCCTTGATTTTTTTCAGGGTCCGCAGATGTTTTTCGGCGCCAAGGCGAGAGGTTTTCTCCAGCAACGTCGGGACCAGCAAATAGTCCGCCACCAGGTGATTGGCCATCAATAAGTTTGACCAGACCGGTGATGAGTCGATGAGGATGTAATCAAACTGTTCACGCAGCTCCGCGAAGCGCGTCCGAAAATCATAGATACAATCGGAATTGCGGTTGTTGATATCGTTCAACTCCTCCGTTGCCCCCATGAACCCACGCCCATCAGATAGCCTCAATGGCTCAAAAGGTTCGTCACCATAGATACGGTTTACGTGTGCCATGCCTGGTGTCAGAACACGGCCTGATGGATTGGCATCAATTTCCAGTGGCAATCCGTCCGGGAATTGGCGCGACGTCAACGCACTCATCCAATCGCCGTCAATAGCACAGGTCCGGTAGCTACGGCGCTGCAGTTCAGCAGCAATTTCAGTTGTGGCGAAGGTTTTGCCAATGCCCCCTTTCTGGGAGCAGATCGTGATTACTTTTGCAGTCATCTCTAAAATCCTCTTCAAAAGTTTCGCATGCGAAACTGAGACTGTTACTTAGTGGCCGTGCCCAGCTCTGCTCGACTCTTGTTCTCTGCGTTGCTTACCTGACGTCACAAATTCCACCAAAGTCGCCTGAAAACGGTAACCATGATGGTTAACTCCATCACTTTCATAAATGGTATTGGTAATGATGAAATCGACCGACACGGTGTCTCCAACAAGACAGTTGTCGGCAATGTGCTTAGCTGCAGCATCAAATGCAATGAACTCAATTTTGGTCTGGTTGTTGTTCCGTTTTCTCAGCTCAGCAACAGTGAACCGACAGTATCGGGTTTCGTCCTTAACCACCACAACGGGTTGGGTGATCAGTCTGCCTACAAGTGCGTTATGCTGCATATGACATGCACCTGTGAGTATGGCGTTACACCGGAAAGCTGATGGCGGCCTTCCGCCCTCAGTCATAGTAGAGTACATCACAGGATTTAATATATCAACACAGATACAATAAAGTGTACTGGAAATAGTGCGTAAGTTTCGCATGCGAAACTATGAGATTTCAGTAGGGAAAGGGGCCAACTGATCCGACATAAGAGATGAGTTTCCAGGAAGCCGTTAAAAGGTGCTAAACATCCGATAGGGCGCTCACTGATCCCCCATGACTATATCCTCAGCATTTTGTGCTCGCTGCGATGCCCATTCCCGCTTTTTTTCTTCAATATCCTCGATTACCCGAAGCATGACAGGTACGGGTAAAAATCTCTCGGAATCAAGCCGGCTCGTTGGTAGAGCACATACCAGGCGAAGTGCCTCTGAATACCGAGCTGCAGATAATCCTAATTGAGCATACTCAAGCCGCCGTTCTGTAAACCAGGCGACTTGAAAAGGGTGATCTTCTGGGTCCCATGCGTTGCTGAAACGGGAAATGGCCTCTGATTGTTTTAACGGAAGGCTGCGTATGTCGTACATCAGGTTGGTAGGTACCACCTTCCAGTTACCTTTTATAATAGACAGGTCAAGTATGGGCTCTTTACGTGTTGGCTCGAATTCCCTTGTTCCTTCGTGATATTCCCCAGAATCTTGAGAAACATTGGCACAACGAACAGCAAAGCCTTCTAGCAGACAAGTCAGCTCTATACCGATAAAAGCCAATTCCTGTTGTCGAGTTTCTTCTCTGAGTTCAACGTTCTGCAGGTGCTTCTGCCGTTCTCTGTACAGTGCGGACTGGTGATTAATAAATCCTCCGCCAATGATACCGAGCAGGCCACTAAACGCTGAGACGATAGGAACAATCCAGCTATTATCAAAAACCATCGCTGCTCCTGCTGATTTTCAGTTCTTCAGCACCCCTTTCTGGCCACGAAATTCTTTCGTGGCCAGAAAGGGGTCAACAAGCAAAGCGCGTTAGCTTCGCTCCAAATAACCGGTACCTGAGGCTCGAACCATATCGAGAGAGTCCTGTGCCGGCAGTGAAAACTGTACCTGGTGACTGGCCACAATATCGAGCGCAAAAACACGGGTATAAACTTCGGTACTCTCCGGTTTCTCGTGGCCCAGCAACCCTTGCAGCACTTTCAGAGGGGTACCTTGGTAGATCATATGCATGGCATAACTGTGACGGAATACATGCGGAGTAATTGGGATACTAAAGCGAATGCCATCACGCCGTGCCTGATTTTCAGCTTTTGTCAGCCAGTTGCGTACAGTACGGTCAGTCACTTGCCAGATAGGCAGTGGTGTCCGTTCCCCCGTTTCGGGATTGATCTCAAACTGCTCTTTTGTACTGGCAAACAGGCGACGTAACTCGTCAACAAATAACGGATCGGTAAGGGGGACGATACGGTGCGCAGACTTGCCTTTCTTTGGTCGTCCAGGGCCTGCACGTCGCTGTTTGGCTGTCCGGTAGATAACATGGGGCATGGTCACATTGAGACGAAAATCCCTGCGACATGCCGCCAGAGCTTCATTGATGCGCGCTCCGGTATTCCACAGCAGATTGACAAACGCATGCTGTGACCACTCCTCGATGTAGTGCAGCTGCGCGGCTACCTCTGGCGCCAGCAAGTATTTAGGCAGGTCATCATACGTCATGGCCATCTGACGTAACTCAAGCGCACGTTGGTAGTCCTGAGGCGCAATCATCTGTGACGACTGATTAACGCTTCCTGATGTGGGGTAGTGAATAAGGAGTTTACTCATATTACTTTAGGTTTTGCCATGCAGCCGCAGTTCTGATTTTTGCTATTTCTTGCCAGCATAACGACTCGAGATCATCATCCTGCAGCCATTCAGCAAAGTTGAGGATCGCGTGAACCAGGTTGCTTTTGAACATTAACTCATCAACCTTTTCATATCCCAGTAATGCCAATGCTTCACTCAGGCGTGTAGTCATGGAAATCCCCTCAAAGTTTCGCATGCGAAACTTGCATGGTAAAAATCACACAGAAGGCTGGTTCTGCCCATCGATAAGATCCGCGACAAGAGCCCGTAAACGTTCATTCTCTTCCAAAAGCGCCAGAACCGTTTGAGGGGAGATAGCGTCTAGATAATCCTTTATTACTTCCTTAGCTTCTGGCGTACTCTTTCCTCGGTTTGCCAATGCAGCTTTCGCCACAAATGTCATTCTGACTCGCACCTCGTGAGTTAACTCCGTCCTGTCGCTCATGCTCCGTTCCGCCATATTAAAATGAGTTAAAAGTTTCGCATGCGAAACTATGCTCGTAACTGCCGCCTTCGGAGTGTCAGAAAACAAAACCAAGACCGCCCAAGCGCAAGCTCAAATGTTCCACATCGTTATACCCATCAGAGTGAGAGTGCCGCTGCACTGAGCGGCCCAAGGTACCATACGTGTTTCCATCTACGCTCTTCGATGCATTCGACAATCAGTACAATTGAATAGCCGGCAGCTACCATTTCCCCCCTATAACCAACATCATCCACAGCTCTAATCCACCCGAATTAAACATAGTCTCTCCTTGGTTAGGCTAATGGCCATCGATGCAAGAATATCCCGCCAGAACTAAGGTTGCGTATGCGAAACTGATTATCCCTATCTAACGTGGTGAGTTACAGCCAGGAACCCGCCACCCAGAACCACAATACAAAACATCCCATGCCTGCGACATACGCCGCCCCCAAGGTTTTCCATCAACGTACTGGTATAAACGCCATAGAAACGTGAATAAAAAAACCGCATATCACAAAAATGCCTGTGTATACCAACATAGACCAGATGTCTAAATTTCCTGTGTAAGCTTCTATACTGGACATGACGCCTCTATTTTAATGCTTGGTTTCAACCAACCACATCGGTTCCTGAATACTCAAAACATCGCTTCATCGAGTTTCGCATGCGAAACTTCCATTCACCGAGGCTACCGGCAGGCTTACACAGCAACCGCCATAGAAAACAGAACACATCGCATAAATTATTATATCAACATGGATATTATAATTAATATTGCACCAGTTCGAATCCGGTAACGAGAAGACAAAACTTCTAACGGCAGGCCACAGTGAGCGCAGACAAAGAGTTTCGCATGCGAAACTTTGCCTAGATCGCGCTACGTAAAATCTTCCTGCACTACGCCCCACGAAGGCGCTCAGATTTTACGTAGCGCAATTTAGTGGATTTTCACTCAGAAATTCGCATTTCAACCGACACCGATCGTCCGTGGTGTAAATTATCGCCGCCGGACGGGCAGGGCGCACGGAAAATAATTCGTGCCGGTGATCGGTCAGCCTATCCATTTTGTTTCCGACTTCTGGAATTATGCCAGAAAACGGAAGCAAATAATCGACACCGGCACGCAACGCGGGGGAGGGGATCTGGGTAGCAAACACAACATGCAGTGGCTATAGTTAAGGAATAACACCCGCATCTTGTGCCTGCGGGGCAGGGCAGGGGGCTTGCCGGAAAATACAGAAAGCGGAAACCCCGATCCCCTATCGATGAAAGCAGCTCGCCCAGCCCAAAAAGCCAGCCCCCTTGCCGTCATCCTCATCCAGGGATGAGAAAAGCCCTTGTCACCACGTTCATAAAACCCCCGTATTGATTCTGGTTGTTCATTTTAATGGTGTGCCATAAACCCCACAGTCGGCTCACCTATATCTGTCATTGTCGTGCGCGTATTATCTCAATCAGACATAACGCGAGTAAAATTATGCCTGGCGAGTCACCTGTCATGTTGATATCAATATTCGATCATGACGGGATGGTTTAATAAATTATATTAATTCAAATAATACGATGAGGAAAAAATATGGGCGGATTTAACTATGGTGGTAAAGGTGATGGCTCCGGCTGGAGTTCGGAAAATGGCACGGGGACTGAACCGGGGGGGGGCTCTCACGGTAATGGTGGCGGTGACAATTCCAGTAATGGAAACGGTGCAAATAATGGCTCTCACAGCGATCCGTATATTCGCGATAAAAATGGCGTAGCGGTAGGAATTAAACCCGGTTATCACGCGGTACCCGATAATCCGGTGACGAATGAATCCAGTGGGAATCATATTGTGATTGGTAGTGGCGTACACGCTGAACCTGATGAACCTTCTCCTAACGATAAAGGCAATGGTGGAAATGGGGGGGGCGCGAATGGCCAACCCGGTAGCGGCGTTTTCTTTAATGGATTGCCTGGTCATCCTAATGTTGCTGATGGTGGGCAGTTATGGGGAGATAATAGTGATAAACACAAATATTATTCGATTGTTGAGAATAATATGTATTCCGTGATTGTTGATAATAAGGGTGATATTAAAGGTACCTTCTTCGAGTCGGGGCATGAGAGTGGAAATACGTCTGCCCGTAATGAACAGAAAGATAAGGCGTGGCAGCAGGTTTGGCGTTATTTAAACGAGAAGAAACAGGCAGAGGAAAAAGCCGCGAAAGATGCCAAAGCAAAAGCTGATGCGGAAGCAGAGGCTAAACGAAAGGCAGAAGCTCAAAAGGCTGAAGCGCAACGTCGTGCGGATGAAGAAGCTAAACGTAAACAAGCTGAATGGGATGCACAAAATCAAGAGGCCGCAGCTCAGCGTCAAATTAATGAAGCGCAGCAGCATATTAACCAGGCGCAACAAGATAAAAATAATGCGGAACAACGCGCAACTGGACACGATGCATCTGCTAATAACTTACAGAATGAGCAAAATGCACTCCGTCAGGAGCAGCAGAGTGCTCAAGTGGATTTTGAGAGGCTTGTTGCAGCGGGGGCAATGAATCAGATCGGCAGTCCTCCCTTTAATCTAGCCAGATCTCTACAGAATAAGTCGAATTTAGCGAAAGCTAAGGCCGACGCAAAACAAGGCGATATTGATCGCGAACGTAATGCAGCCAACCAAAGCAGAAATGAAGCCAATCAGGCGCAGCAGCGATTAGATCAAGCCAACAGAGAAAAGATGGGGGCTGAAAACCGGCTAAACACCTTACGTGCAGAACGAAAGGCCCGGGAAGACGCGGAAGCTAAACGCAAGGCCGACGCAGAAGCCAAGCGTAAAGCTGAAGAAGCGAAAAAGAAAGAGGAGGATGCAATTAAAGATGCAGTCAGTAAAGTCGCTGACTTTTACAAAGAATTAGCATCAAAATATAGCGAAAAATTGGCTAAGGAAGCCAAAGAGCTAGCAGATACGGCAAAAGGAAGAACACTGCGAAATGCCAAAGATGCAATTAAGGCATTTGATAAATACAAAGACAACATTAATAAAAAGGTAAACCAAAAGGACAGAGAAGCTATCGCTAAGGCTCTAGAGTCGTTAAATAAAGAGCAGATAGCAAAACAGCTCGCGAATTTTGGTAAAGCTTTTGGCTTTGTGAGTGATGCAATCCAATGGAGTGGTTTTGTTAAAGGTGTGATAAAAGGTGTAAGAACGGGTGAGTGGAATGATGCGATAATCAGCGGCGAGAGCATTATTGTCGGAAAAGTGGCTTCTGCCCTGGTCGCCGTAGCCTTTAGTGCAATGGCTGTTACACCTATTGGTATTGTTGGGTTTGCTGTTATTATGGCCGTTGTGGGCTCCCTTATTACCGATGAAAACTTAAGCAATATGAATAGTCTCATCATGACCCTGTAAGAGTGAAAGCAAGGTCGGCTATTTTTAATGGTCGACCTTGGCGAAATAATAAACCAAGAAAAACAGGCCAATTGGCGGCATGGATAGCACAAGACAAATAACAAACCCCCAGTTAACCCAGTTAAACACCCCGGCCAACTGGCTAAATTTACTTTTAATAAAAAACAAAGTGAATGGAAACAGCGCTGACGCGGACACCCCAAATAAAACAAAGCACACCAACTCAGTCGTGGACAGCGTTGTCGTGTGATTTGCCATCATAAATAGCAATGAGTAAAAAAATAATGAATAAATTAAGTTTTTTGAATAAAACGGCAATGTCATATCAATAGCTCCTAAAAGATTACTGTATATAGCATGTTTGTGACATAGGCAAGCGAAAATGGACATTTGTCTCGGTAAGTTCATCGGCGTCATCCGGCCAGCGGAGCAGACATCCTTCGGCGGAGAGCTCGTAAAATGCACATTCACAGTCCAGGTCTTTAGTCTGGTATTCAGATTCAGTTTCGCCATCCGGCATCCGGTAGCGAAAATTGACAGTATCGAACATCCCCATACGGGGCTCCTTATCTTGTTGAGAAATCCCGTCCGCCATTTTTTACCTGCCAGCCTGAAATTGGTCAGTCGCAACCGAACAGAAAGAAATACCCTTTTGCTGTAGCCCCGTCAGTTAGGTCAATCTCTCCAATCTCAACTTCAAAATAAGTTCCTGACTGAGATGCTGACCAGTAGACCATTGACCAGCCGTAACTTTCCGGTACACATATTTTCTTGGCAACAATATCTCCGTTTTGATCAAGAATGAGATACTCCTTAAAGGTTTCCTCATCGTCATCGATAAGACGCTTTTTTGAAACAAGCGATACTGTTTTGTGGCCATCAGCGATGAGAGTATCAACCAGCTCCTCAAAACCCATCAATTATTCCTTTTCAGTGTAGTAGTCACTAATGGTAATTATGACGTGCGGCAGAACTGTATGCGCACAACCCTGAGTCAGTCACTCGCCTGAATATTTCTCGTCTTATCGTTTCAAATCGCAAACATCACCAATCTGATAATAAGCAGGAATATAACCACGCCATTAAATTACCGGATACCCGTCCCGACATGATCCGATTTTTCTACGTATTATGACTTTCCGGAAGTGTAGCACTGTCGGGGAACCCGCCACGCGGGGTTTTCGGCGGTGGTGTGCCTGGCCTCAGAAAGCGGGATGAACACAATATCTGGTAGTAAATGTAGCTATTAGAGCCACCACATGTTGTGGTGACCGGTGCCATAGGGGAGGGTAACGATCGGCAGATCCGGGACTACCAGAAAACGGATCTGACCGTGGAAAAGGACAACCTGTAGAGATGTACTGTATTGTATGTACGGTAAGTACATACTGTATTGTATATATTATTTGTATTTTGTGTATTGTGTATTGTGTATTGTGTATTGTGTATTGTGTATTGTGTATTGTGTATTGTGTATTGTGTATTGTGTATTGTGTATTATGTATTATGTATTATGTATTATGTATTATGTATTGTGTATTGTGTATTGTAGGATTTTTACGTCAGGAGTACGATGGCTGCATTACCTGAAAGACCGGAGCCTGACCATGACCCCACTCTCCCCGGACACCGTCCGCCGTATTGAAGACGCCGCCGCGGCCCTGATCGCCGCCGGCACCCCGAACCCGACCAACGAGCAGGTACGGGCGCACCTTGGCGGCGGCTCCCTGTCCCACATCTCCCCGGTGATGCGCGCGTTCCGCGCCCGCCTGCGCGAACAGCGTGCGGAGCAGGCGCCGGCGCTGCCGGCAGAGCTGATGCAGCTGCTGACCGGCCAACTGGGGCTGCTGTGGCAGGCGGCCGTGAAACAGGCCGACGCCGACACCCTGGCGGCGCGTGAGCAGGCCGACGCGGATATCGCCCTGGCTGACCAGGAGCGCGACGCCGCGCTGGCGACCGTGGCCCGGCTTGAGAGCGAGCTGGCGGTGCTGCGCGAGGTGGTGGCCGAGCGCGATCGCCTGCTGCAGGAGGTGCGCGAGCTGCGTGCCGAGGCCGGGCCGCTGCGTGAGCAGATCGCCCGGCTGACCGCCACCGGCGAGCACCAGGCAGCGCTGCTGCAGGAGACCAAGGCCGAGCTGAAAGGCGTGCGCGAGGAAACTCGCACCCTGCAGGCCGAGCTGCTGACGCTGGCGCGCGGCGACGGGAAGGTGAAGCCATGAGAGCGGAAACCGAGGCCCGCGTGAAGGCTTTCCGCCGGGCGCTGAAGCTGGCCGCCGGCGAACGTTCCGGTGAACCGGTACCGCGCCTCTGGCGCAACGATTTGAAGGCATTTCCGCGCGGCTGCTGTGAGCTGGCCAGCCAGACACTGGTCCGGTACCTGATGGATCACGACGACAAACTGTTTCCCTATGTCATCGCCCTGCGGTGGATTGAAAATGCAGTCGAACGTGGTCATGTCTTTGTCGCCCTGGACGGGGACTACATCGACCTGACGCTGGATCAGTTTGACGGGTATGACGACTGGATTGTGGCGGAGCCGGTAGAGTCCGGCGGACAGATAGGCGCCTTACTGCAGAAGGTTCGCAATCTGGAAGGCGCGATCACCACGCGTGAAGTGACTCTCGATGTCATTCCGGGTGACGGCCATCGACTGTATGGCTGGTTGAAGAAGACGGCTGACGGTCTGTTGGCAGCGGCAGGCCAGAACGTCAAACCTGAGCGTCCACCGGTACTGGTGTCCGGGGAGATCCAGCCGGCATACCGCGACTGGCCGAATACCCCGTACTCACCCTCCGCCGGCCACGGAGACTGCAGGGGGAAATGATGACACTGTTCAGCCGTATCAAGGGCAGGAAAGGCCGCGTTACGGGCACGGTACAACACACTGCCGATGTGATACCGATCCGCCCGAACGAGCCCGACGCGCCGGACGCAGGACGCATGAGGGTGCCGGCATGCTGGCGCAAAATAACCCGCGGGGCAGGGGATGTAGCCCTGACGGCCGTGATCAGTGCAGCGCTGACCTGCCTGGTACTTTTGGTGGGAGTCCTGCTGTTTGGCCTGGCAGAGACCGGCAGCGCCGCCGACTGGCTGGCCGTGGTGACCAACAGTATCGTGGCCGTCGGTGCGGTCGGGGCCTTCATCGTGGCGCGACGCTGGTTGCCGCAGCTGACGACACAGGAAGGCTATAAGGAGGCGATCCGACTGGTCAACGATCATTACATCTCGCTGAGTGAAGATAACCGATTGTTGGCGGATGCCAAGCAAGCAAAGGCATACTTTGATGTACTTCATGACGACGTCACAACCTACAATTACGGGGCGTATATGGAGGCTGTGGATCCACTGACGGATTCAACCAGCGCAGCAAAAACACGTCAGCACACGGTGGCGCGTATCGCGTTTCGCCTGAACACCTACGGTTTGCAATTTTCCGACCGTTACAAAACGCACCTGGAACACCTAGAAGCGGCTTTTCGGGACACCGTTCATGCGGCGGCCCAACTGGAGTCGCTTCTGAGTTCCGACCTAGACATTCTGCATCGGTATACGGGATTGGAAGGTGAAGACCCGCATATCAGCGGGAAAGTTGACGTATTGTGGGAGGAAAGGCACACGCTGAAAAGTGATGTCGATAAGACGTTCGAACGCCTGCAAACGCATTGGTACACGATGACCACTGCCCACGCGCGCATCTTCACCCACAAACCGGCCATCGGCGACCTGTTTGTGGTACGCCGGCGGTAGGGCAAATGAAAAGGCGCTGACGCTCGAACGGCCAGGCGGCGGGATAACCGGCGCCTGGCCGCAGCATCGGGCGGTCAGTTCCGGTTATGACCAAAGCGGCGCGTCAGCAACACCCGTTTCCAGTGCGCCTCACGCCGGTCAATCTCCCCCTCTTCGCAGTTCAACCCCATGACCTCAAGCACGGAAAATTTGACCTGTTCTAACCACGGGCCCGCGAGATCGCCGAATGCCTCCTTCAAGCCGGCATTGCCGCCATGCCCGGTTCGGAGGTAGCTCATCCAGCGTCCCCATAAGCCATCGGCGCCATCCGCCTTACCCACATACAGCTTCCCACCCTCCTCATCGGTCAGCAGGTATATCCCCTTGACGTCAGAAAGCGCGCGGATCCACGACCGGTTATCTTCCCGGAGGATCAACCCGAGTGTCCGCATGTCAATGCACACCTCCCGGTAGCCCGGAAAGCGGCCCAAGGTGCGGCGGGCCGGGGAGATGTCGGTGATCGCCAGATACGGGGCCACAGCCTCCCCCCGCCGGACAAACACGCGGGCATTGGCCGCCGGCGCCCGTGACACATGAAGCCGGCCGGCATACTCGCTGAGGGCAGTGACAGGCGCCAGCACATAGCGGTAATAGGCCTCATCACGCCCACTGACAGACTCCATCACGCACGGCAACTCACCGGTCTCATAGGTTCCGGCGTACATCCAGCGCAGCTTGTTCTCCGTCTGGATCAACGAAACCACATACGGGCGCCTGAATACCTTTTTCTTTTGCCAGCACTGCCATTCATCGAAAGTGCCGTGTTCAAACTCGGTCAACGGATCTTCGTCGTAGTCGTTTATCGACGCGAAATGGACGTGGCAACGATCGGGGATTAAATCGGGCAAAACGAGCGTCAGGTAGCTGAATAAATCCATATTATTTAAACCATTAAATGGACGGAGCAGATAAGCGCCGCCGAGTGTTTTCACTGTTCGACGGCGGCCGCCCGATCCTGCACCATGCGGGCGGCCAAGGGAGACGGACAGTCAGGGCTGGGAGGGTACAGGCACGCGATGTTGTAGACGCCGCGCTTCGTCGAACTCGATGAGCTCGCGCCCTTTTTGCATCATTTCTGCCGTCGGCGCCGGTAGGTTTCCAAAAAATTCCTTAAACCGGATACCGATCGATTTCAGCGAAACACTGTCCGTTCTGGCCGTTTTGAGGTTGGTGTAAACCAGGCGGGTGAGCGGTTTGGTCAGCTCTTTCTCTTCCATAAAACGCTTGAAGATCCACAGATAGATATCAACCAGCTCCAGCCCGGCACTCTGGGTACCGGACTGGAAGACCAGCGGTTTCTCCGGCATGTTCTTCATGTCCATCACCGGCAGGCCGGGCCCCAGCACCCACGGCTGCTCGCGGATCTGACGATAAAAGACGCCGAGCTCCCGTTGGGTGGTGTTGAACTGCGACTGCTGATCCACAATGATATTTGCCTTGCGGTTGGGCGCCCCCAGGCGGTAACAAATTCCGTGCAGGACGGACTGGAATCCAATCATGTTGGGCATGATCTGCAGCTTATCTTTGTTGGTTTTGCAGTTGTAGCTTAGATCATCAAAGTTGACCATCGCCCAGGACAGAGCATCGGTAATGATTTCAACTGATCGGGCGTCACCCAAAGTATCGACTCGCTGAAGCAACACACCACAGACCTCGCTGAAAAGCGCGGATGAACGTTCATTATTGGGCTCAAGGCGGGCGCGCCACGCTTTTTCTGCCAGCTCGTCATCAAAAAGATTTGCCAGATTCAGCAGCAACGGATAGCGCAGCGGAGTCCAGTAGGCCGTCCAGGGCACCACCCGGTTCATGCCCTGATCGAACACCTGATCAAAGAATGAAATGATGGCGTGATCGCGTTTGACCACCTGCCAGATATCAAACCGTATCCGGTGCTTCTTCTGCAGGATAAGCAGCGTATCAACCACCTCATCAAGGCGGTGTTTGCCCAGTTCTGCGGCATGCAGGCGTTGCACTCCCAGTCTCTTACGCAAAACAGCAAGCTTTGCTTCGGCAACCTTGTCCAGGTCATCCGGCGAGGAAAGCACACCGTAAGAAAGCACCGGCTGAGTGGGGTCAAAAAGGTTCGGGCCGGTATGGCCGGTTTCATCTACATAAAAGTGCATTCAAGATCCCTTTATCTGGCAGTCTGAAGCGAAACAATATTATTCACGCGAATGTAAAACCATCCAGTCATTGGGTGCAAGGGATCCGCTTATGCCGGAAATCGGATCTGCGCGGCGGAAAATCCGCAGATGATATGATAATTAAACAACATACATAAAATCACATCTAATATGATGTTTATCATTAATCGCAAAATCATATCTAATATGATGTTCACTCATTCAGTTTAAAATCATTCGTGATATGATTTTTTACTTACCGGACATTATCAGACTGAGCGTGCAGGATGGATCAGGAACAGAACTTTTCTCTCAGCTACGAACAACTGCTGAAGATCACCGAAGACGAAATTAAAAAATGTGAACTCGACGGCAGCAGTGAGTGGAATGCTCATCAGTGGATGAAAGCCGACGGCATTGTGCAGATGTGGCACATCTTTGCACTCCAGGGGTTGCCGAAAGACGCCGGATTTGACCGCGTGAAGGCTGACCTCGCGCAGCTGAAATCGCTCATCCGTCAGCGTCGGGGCAGAGCATGACAGCGGTAACCGCCCGCCGTCCGTCGCCGCTGCAGCGGCGGGTGCTGATTGTGCTGGCCGCTCTCAATGCGAAACGTCCGGGGCCGGTGGCGACGAAAGATATTGAGCGGCTGCTGGCGCAGGGCGGGGATGCCCCGGTCTACGGCAACAACCTGCGCGGCTCCTGCCGCCGCATGGAAGCCGCCGGCTGGCTGCGCACCCTGCGCAACAGAAGCTCACTGCAGCTGGCGGTTGAACTGACGGACGCGGGCCGGGCGGTGGCCACGCCGCTGCTGGCTGACGAACTGGCGGCCGCGCGCGAACAGCAGCGCCGGGACGACGTGCGCGTGCTGCCGGTTCGCCCGGCCGACACCCTGGCCGACCAGGAACTGGTGATCGCCGGCATTACCTATACCGCCTGCCGTGGGGCGTTTGTGGTGCGGCTCGACGGCCCCCCCTGCCTGCAGCTGTGGCTCTCGGATGGTACTCTCACGCGTGTTGAAGGGGATGCGCTGCAGGTCGCCGCGTGGTATCAGGCCGCCTATGATGCCGGACTACCGCTGAGAATACAGGTGAATGAAGGAAAGGGAAGGGAAGGTCAAAAATGAGAGAAACGGTACTGGCTCGCGTGAAGGCGTTTCCCCGGGCGCTGGAGATGACGGTACGGGAGAAACCGAAGCGGCCCGGGTTCGCGGTGCTGATGAAAAGTTTCCTGGGCACCGACCCATACCAGTGCATCCTCTGCAAAGGCTGGCTGCGTTTTGCCGGCGCCATGGCGGGCGAGCATGCCACCAAACTGCTGTCAGACAGGCTGCACCGGCTGGCAAAGAAACGATGGTTTCAGATCCCGTCTCTGGATTAGTACGCCTAAAAAATGGGTTTTAGATTAAAACGCCCCCGTAATGGTTATTTTTACCCATAAATCTGCACAGCCCCACGTCATCAGGGGCTGTTGTACGCCGACGTTCATGGCCAGTCGCTCCGAAAAAACGCGATCCAGATTCCTAACCATCGAGCGACGGGAAGTCAATATCTATGCCACGAAGGAAGACGAAGAAGAAGAGGAAAAACAACTGTATAACTGGCTCAAGCACACAGCTGACCGTCTCCTGACTGAATAGGGTAAAACAGGACAACATTCAACGAGCTAAGAAATCACATCGCTGAAAGGGGTGACGATGGCGCGGGGAAAAATGTTGGATTGAGGTCAATAAACCCAGAAAAAATTGTATTGTGACCATTATTTAATCGCCCTCATTTTAAAATAATCTACCCACCTTTTAATATCCCTAAAATTCCCGTTGTTGTGTGGTGTTCTCCACATCCTCCCAGCGGTGCTTTATATAAATCACAGGAATACACTCATTTCTATCCGGTTACTGCCTTCTTTTAAGTTTGGCGTTCGGATTAAACCATAACCTCGTTAACCTATTTAATAAGGAACTATCATGAGTGATCCAAATAGCGGTTCAGGCTGGGGTGTGAGCCATACACCTTATGGCGATGTGCGTAATTATAATCCTAATGAATTTGGCGGTAACGGCGGTTCAGGCGGGGGCAATGGCGGCAGCAATGGTGGGAATGAATCCGGCACAGGGGCTTATTCCGGCCGCTTTGATGTGGGCTCTCTATCTTCAGATGCTCCTAGTCTTGACACCTCAGAGCTAACAGCGATTTTTAACAACACGCTGCGTTGGGAGGGATTATCCCACAATATGTATGCCGATACATTGGGCAACGTGACCGTCGGGATCGGTTCGCTGTTGTCGACACCAGAAGCAGCAACGCGATTGGGCTTTCAAAACCGTCGAGTTACGCGTGCCCACGGTGACGAATTAGTAGGTTATGTGAATGCCTCTGACGCTGACATTCGTTCGGCTTATCAGGGCGTAAAAAATATATTTAATAACAAAACTCTATCCCAGCGCCAGAAGACGGTGCAATGGTCTGGAAGTGCAATGGTACTGAATGACGCAGAGATCGGCGCGCTGGCGGTTAAACACATTAACAGCGACCGAGCGGGTTTGCGGGGACTCTATGCTGGCTTTGACGGTTTTCCTGAAAACGCCAAAGTTGCCTTGCATGACATGGCTTATAACATGGGTATTACGCGATTGCGGGATCGCTTCCCGCGGTTTAACGATGCCGTTAACCGCCGTGACTGGGCTGCCGCTGCTGCGGAGTCTCACAGAACCACTGTCGGTGATGATCGAAACAATGCCACGCGGGATCAACTGCTAAACGCCCGCTAAGTGATACCTATCGCCCCCGGAAGCGGGGGCTTCATCATTATAGTGGCGTGTTCTCAGTGACGGGTATAACCGTCCAAACTTTGCCTTTCATGTCGTCGATACGGTAAGTGGACAATGTCCCTAACGTACCGCCGATCACCCCTGAACCTAGGGTGATGAACGTCAGTGACTGCCCCTGCGGGTTTTTGAATACCTGATATTGGCTTACGGCATAGGCAACCTGGTCCTTGTCCGACACCATCCGGTTCTCCTTCAACTTCAGACTTGGTGTCCATTCCTGCAGCGTTTTACCCTGTCCCTTGGCCTTGAGCTTCGTAACCTCATCATCCGAGACGGCCAGCGCTGTGCTGGCCGGCAAATGTGCCACCACTTGTTGAATACTCGGCACGGCAGAGCCAGTAATTGGCGCATACTGATGCTGAGTTACATAATTTTGAATGTTGCACTGGATCAGCGAGTCCTGGGCTTCGACATAATCGCGATTGGACAATCCGGTAATAGAAGCGATCTGCTGCTTATTTTCTTGCAAAGAAAGGTAGTCACCACACGTAGCCAGCGAATGGTTTTTACCATCAGCAGTCACCACCTGCAGAGGCTTTCCCTGGATGGATATGTCCTGCTCGGCAGCCAGAGCAGACGCAGAAACCAGCAGGACACAGCCGGCACCCAATACTTTCATTTTGTTCACGGTAACGCTCCCTAACATGACTGGTAAGATAGGACAACATTCAACAAGATAAGAATATCACATCACTGAAGGGGGGATGATGGCATGGGGCAAAATACTGGATGACGGTCAATCAACCCTAGCGTTAATCATAAGCAATTGATTTATTTAACATAATCCTCGTTATCTGTACTTTTTTAACATTTTCAATGTGTTATAAAATTAACTCCTGCCTCTAAATCCCACCACGCCGCTGAAGCTATA
The DNA here is from genome assembly GCF_016469055.2 of Serratia sp. PAMC26656. Classification (NCBI taxonomy): domain Bacteria; kingdom Pseudomonadati; phylum Pseudomonadota; class Gammaproteobacteria; order Enterobacterales; family Yersiniaceae; genus Serratia; species Serratia sp. PAMC26656. Next base: position 84,951 of record NZ_CP150485.1, read on the forward strand.
CTTGGGGCAGTTTGGATATAGAGAATTATTAGACCAGGCTACAGGTAAGGCGCAGGATATATTCCGAAATACCAGACCGATAAACATCCCAGAAAGAATTTCCCTGCGCCTTATATAAGAAACCATGATAAACAAACATCTGACCGTGATAAGCTCGGGCCAGATGTTTATTATTTTATTGCAAAAGCTTGAGTGTTATTCAGTTACAACTTTCTTTTTACCTATAAAGTTATAAATAACCAGAACAGCAAATATACCGGTGATAGTGGCAGTAATCATGCCCGGATTCATAAATCTGGCCATATTACCCAGCACAATGCCCGCAACACCAAAGTCTGTATCAGAGAATGTTGTATTCGTCAGGCCGATAGCACCCAGTACCGGTAACAATGCAACAGGCAGGAACGTAATCAGGATCCCATGCGCAAAGGCACCAATAATTGCACCTCGTTTCCCCCCGGTGGCGTTACCGAAGACACCGGCTGTTGCACCACAGAAGAAGTGGGGAACCACGCCCGGCAGAATCAGAACCCATTTCAGCTGCCCCAGAATAAACAAGCCGACCAGCCCTCCCACAAAGCTGGAGATAAATCCTACCAGAACTGCATTTGGCGCATACGGGAAAACGATAGGACAGTCCAGTGCCGGTCGGGCATTTGGGACGAGTCTTTCTGAAAATCCGGTAAACGCCGGGACGATTTCAGCCAGAATTAACCGAACCCCCTGCAGAATAATGTAGACACCTGCAGCAAACGTGATGGCCTGAATAAACGAGTAAACCAGATAGTTTTGACCATTACTGAAATGGCTTTCAACATACTCCTTTCCGGCAGACACAGACAGAACGAGGTAAATCACCATCATGGTCAGCGAGATGGAGATGGTGCTGTCACGCAGAAAACTCAGGTTCTGCGGCATGTTCATTTCTTCGGTAGATTTTGAACCTTTACCGACGAGCGAACCGATCCAGCCTGACAGGACGTAACCCACCGTACCTGTATGAGCCAGTGCAACCTGGTCATTACCCACAATCTTACGCATATAAGGTTGCGCAATAGCCGGGAAGATAGCCATCATCATCCCGAGGGCTAGGGAGCCCGTGTAAATCAGCTGTACGCCTTCAAACCCTGCAACAGAGAGAATAATGGCAACCATACACGCCAGATAGAAGGTCACATGTCCGGATAAGTAGATATATTTTAAACGGGTAAATCTGGCCACAACGATATTGGCGGCCATACCAAAAGCCATAATCAGTGTCGTTGGCGCACCATATTTCTCCAGTGCAATTGATACCATGGCCTCGTTATTAGGAATGATCCCCTGAACATCAAACGCCTGTTTGAAAATATCCCCCAGGGGAGACAGTGAGCCCACAAGGACCGCTGCCCCACCGGACAAAACAAGGAAACCCAGAATGGTTTTAATCGTGCCTTTAATGACGTCAGGAAAAGATTTTTTCTGGGCGACCAGGCCAAACAGCGCCACCAGTCCGACCAGGATCGATGGGACCTTCATGACATCCACAATAAACTGAAAAAACATATTTACCTCCGCTGCAGGGTATTTTTCCAGACTGTTCTTAATTATTGCTGTTCAAAGTAGCCTTTTATTTTTTGTTCGACTTCATTCAGGTCAATGATGTTATTGATGACAATGACCTTGCTTTCCGGAAGATTTGCGCTGAATGCAATGTCTTTGCCCATCACAAAAACGTCCGCCAGATCAGGTGTGACTGAACCCAGGTCAGAATGATCGACCTCTGCAGTGATGTTGATTTTTTTGAGCACTTTTTTGATGTTCATTTCCATCATGAAGCTGCTCCCCAGACCTGCACCACATACCGCCATAATTTTCATAGTAAACCTCACACTGATTGATTGAGTTAAATAAACCGAACGTCATTTTTTGCTGAGTAAAAGCGCCTGCAGTTCGTCAGTACTTTGCACGGCGAACACCTTTTCCATCATGTCATCATCGGACAGGACTTCTGCAAGTTGAGAAATCATCTCAATATGACTGTTGCTGTCAGGGGCTGAAAACATGAATACAGCAACCACTGGACCATTTTCTTCAGAATCAAAGTTGACAGGCTCGCCGATTTTCAGCACAGACAGCCCCAGAGATAACGCACCCTGCTCTGGGCGGGCATGAGGCATGGCAATACCGGGCGCAATGACAAAATACGGGCCTGTTGCTTCTTTTTGTTGAATAATTGCGTCGATGTACGACTGTGAAATTGCGCCCTCATCCAGTAAAGGGCGACCGGCAAGCTGGATAGCGCTTTTCCAGTCAGATACCGACGAAACAAACTGCACTTTACTTTCATTTAACCAGCTAGATATCGCTGACATACTTTCTCCTTTTACTGTCTGATATATATTACGCAGCCAGCTTACTTCAGCATGTTTCTGGCAGTATCTGTCACATTTTCGGCGGTAAAACCAAAATACTTAAACAGGACGCCAGCTGGCGCGGATTCACCGAAAGTCTCCATACCAATGACTTTCCCGTCTAACCCAACGTAGCGTTCCCAGAACCCCGCAATGCTGGCTTCAACGGCAAGGCGTTTACGTACCTGAGGTGGCAGAACGGAAGCCTTATAACTTTCGTCCTGTGCATCAAAGCGTTCGGTACAGGGCATGGACACCACGCGGATCTGATAACCTTCCTGCATTAGGGTGCGGGCGGCAGCGACAGCCAGTTCAATTTCCGAGCCGGCAGAGATGAGGATCAGGTCCGGGATGCCCTCGCAGTCAAGCAGGACGTACCCGCCACGGGCGACATTATGTAACTGCTCTTCGTTCTTTTCCTGCTGTTGCAGTGGCTGGCGGGTCAGGATAAGGGCGGACGGACCATTTTGCCGTTCAATAGCCTGCTGCCAGGCGATGGCGACCTCCACCTGGTCGCAGCCGCGCCACGTTTCCATATTGGGCGTCAGACGCAGTGACGCTAACTGTTCAACAGGCTGATGTGTCGGACCATCCTCACCAAGCCCGATGGTATCGTGCGTGTATACAAAGACTGAGCGAATTTTCATCAGGGCAGCCATGCGCAGGGCATTACGGGCGTATTCCATAAACATCAGGAAAGTCCCGCCATACGGAATGAAGCCTCCGTGCAGCGCCAGGCCATTCATGATGGCGGACATTCCGAACTCACGTACACCATAAGAAATGTAGTTACCTGCCGCATTCAGCGCTGTGAAATCGACAGAGTGCTGATGTCGCGTCAGATTGGACGGTGACAGGTCAGCCGATCCCCCCATCAGTTCAGGCAGTTTGTCTCCCAGAAAATTCAGGCAGTTCTGGCTGACCTGACGGGTGGCCAGAGAGGCCGGATGAGCCTGAAGATCGCGGACATATTTCTGCATACTGTCCTTCCAGTCTGCCGGGAGCTCTCCTTTCATACGGCGCGTGAATTCTGCAGCCAGTTCAGGCCACTGCTTTTCATAAGCAGTAAATAGGTCATTCCATTCACGCTGAATGTCCGAACCTTTTTCGGTCGCGTCCCATGCAGCATAAATATCTTCCGGGATCTCGAAGGGTGCATACGGCCAGGCAAGCTGTTCCCGGACAAGGACAACTTCCGCTGCGCCCAGAGCTGAACCATGGCATTCATGGCTGTTGGCTTTATTTGGTGAACCAAACCCGATAATCGTTTTGCAACACAGCAGACTGGGTTTATCGGTGACAGCCTTCGCTTCGCGCACGGCGGCATCTACCGCGTCAGGATCGTGACCATCAATTCCTTCAATGACGTGCCAGCCGTAGGCGCGGAAGCGGGCCGCGGTATCTTCTGAGAACCAGCCTTCAACATGGCCATCAATAGAGATGCCATTGTCGTCCCAGACGGCAATGAGATTCCCCAGTTTGAGGGTCCCGGCGAGGCCGCACGCTTCATGCGAAATGCCTTCCATCAGGCAACCGTCGCCCATGAACAGCCAGGTATGGTGATCGACAATATCAAAGCCAGGTTTATTAAATTCAGCTGCCAGCGCTTTCTCCGCAATAGCCATGCCCACCGCATTGGCCACCCCCTGACCCAGAGGGCCCGTGGTGGTTTCGATGCCCGGGGTATAGCCATATTCCGGATGCCCCGGGGTACGGGAGTGGAGCTGGCGGAAGTTGCGAATATCATCAAGAGAAAGATCGTAACCCGTAAGATGCAACAGAGAATAAATTAGCATTGAACCGTGACCGTTAGACTGAACATAGCGATCGCGGTTGAACCATTGCGGGTCTTTTGGGTTATGTCGCAAATGGCGACGCCAGATAACTTCAGCAATATCAGCCATCCCCATTGGCGCGCCGGGATGGCCGGAGTTTGCCTTTTGTATGGCATCAATGCTCAGCATTCTGATGGCATTCGCTAACTTTCTGTTTGACATGCTTCTCTCTCTCTTTGCTCGGTGTATAAGAACTGTTTCTTGAAGATGTACGGACAACCACACCTAACCAGACATGTAACAGACTTAAGTTCATCTTTTACCACAGGATAACCAGAAGAGGTTTAACCTGCCCGAACCACAAATAACTATATGTTTTATTTAAAATATTTAGCAATGGCGTTGTGCTCATGCCCTTAACAAAGTAGTATATACATGTTTAACATGTATAGTCATTTAATGATGCACACAGACGTATCCGGACACAATATTTCATGTGAAAATTTAATCGACAGGTGGTTTTTTTAGTTCAAATTCGTTAACTTCATCACAATCTGTTAAGAACAGGCTGGTTTTGGTGAAACCCACTCAGGCATACATGTAAAGCTGGCAATTCATAAGCCACAGCTTAACTGGTTAGGAAAAACGTAGATGGTTGATGGCATTACAGAGAAGCAAAAAGAGGTGGTTGATTATATTCTGCTTAAAATTAAGGAGGATGGTCTGTTACCAGGAGATAAACTGGATACAGAGATCGCCATAGCGCGGAATCTTGGCATCACACGAGCTACTGTTCGGGAAGCGACCCGCCTTTTAATCGAGCAACAGCGTATTTATCGCGTTAAAGGCTCGGGGCTGTTTGTGGGCTCTACAGGGAGAAGCAACCATTCCGGAAAGTTTCATGCGCTTTCTCCATTTGATTTTCAGGCGCAGAAAAGCGGGCATAAGGGAATAAGACGGATCATTAAATTTGGCATAATAAAAGTGCCGACTCCGGAAATGGCACAGTCACTGCGTATTAAAAACAGTGACCAGGTCTATAAAATCTTACGTCTCATGTGTTTTGATGATATCCCTGTTGCTCTTGAATACGTACATCTTCCGGTTCATATGTTTGAAAACATGGAAGTCAGTGAACTGGAATTTTCAAAGTACTCATATATTGAAAGTATCACGGGAAAAAAAGTACAACGCCGTGAGCAAAATTTAACTGCAATCAATATCTCGGATGAATTCATTATTAACTGTCTGGAATTAAAAGACAATGATGCCGTCATGGAAATATATGAAACCGTTTTCCTTGATGATGGTACGCCTTGTGAAGTCAACATTGCCGTCATTAATACTCGTTATTTTCCCCTGAAGCAAAATTCTTCCCGACCGTGATTTCTTCATGGTCAGAAATTGAGTCGATATCCGGCAGGCAGTATAATTTACTTTCGGATTTTATCCTCTGCTCACAGCTTGCTGAATACATATTTTTAAATAAATTATAAACTGAAAACGTATGGGTGAAGGCCGTTAAATTCTGCCAGTGCGAACCAAATTTGGGGACTGACCGAAACAAAAAAGGGGGTGGCTGTGTCCGTTTGGCTATCGGTGGCCTGAGCGCCCATCCGGGCACTCAGAGAATGAATCGGAGATTCTGACGCTGGCCTACAACCGCCAGGATATTGACGCACCGGGCTTCATCATTCACTTCGTAAAGCACATGCTGACCAAGTAAGCTAATACGGCGAACACCGTCACCATAGCGTTCATCGGTTTCGTACAGGCGAGGATAATCCACCAAGCGCTCGGTTGCAGCGATCAGGCGATCTGTCACGTTCCTAGCATCCCAGAGAGACGCATTCTCGGCCAGATATTCAAACAACGCCGCCATATCCTCGACGGCTCCTGGACGCCATTCTATTTCATAGATCATCGCGCAGTTCCTGGTAACGCGCCTGTAGTTGTTGGCGCAGCTGCGCGGTACTCATTCCCGGCCGCTTATCAGCGCGAGCTGCTGCAACCTTTGCACGTACCTGTTCGTCGTATTCAGCCTGCGCCAGTTCTTCATTAGCCAGGCGTTGCAATAGTGCGGCCTTGTCAGAACTACCTTCCGGCAGAATGCGGGGCAGGCTTTCGGCCAGTTCACGCAGGAAATTGGCGTTTTCGTAATGCGTGGTGCTATTCATAGTTGGCTCTCCATTCAGTAGAGGGCAATAACAGGGTTTTTGATACCGCAAGCGTGGGCATAACGAGTAAGCGTATCGATATTCGCCCTAGTGATGTTGTTTTCCAGACGAGAGATAACCGGAGGAGTAACGCCCATTCGCTCGGCAACTTGCGCTTTTGTCAGGTTTTCTTGCTTACGCCATTCTGCAAGAAGCCCCCTGAGTTTCTCCTTGCGTTCGTCTTCCTTCCATGCCGTGTTGTATTCAGCATCCTGCATCCACTCGGTGTGCAGGTCTTTATGACTTACCAGTTTCATTAAGTACCTCAGACAAGCATTGTAATATGCACCCTATAACATTAACTTACAGGCTAATTCCATGCAATATAAAATTAACCTACAAGCTAATTTTGTTGGGGTTATCGCGGCTGCACGGTCACTACCCTGTTAGCGTGAGTTTTTGTTCCACTGAGCGTCAAACCCCGACTCCTTATCAAAAATTGACCAGGTTTCAGGTTTATCCATCTGGTTTTTAATCAGGAAAAATTCAATTTCTGCTCTAATAGCAGGTGTCAGTTCTAGAATATCAAGCTGTTCAGAAATGTTATATTTCTCTGGTTCGCCATATAATTCACAGGCTGCGCGATGCATAACTATTGCACTTAAAGTAATCATATAGGGTATTTCATCGTAGAGAAATCCAGGAGATTCGGAGTGTTGCTCTTCGAAAAGCTCCATCAATCTTAGAGCTTCATCTGTACACTCACCCACCTTGGACATTAGTAGGGCTTTCCGTCTGGTTTCCTCTGATTTGAGGGACAAGTCTGCCTTTTCCTTAGCTTGTCGTTTTCGTGGATTCCCAGAGATTTTCGCACCACTTTTCTTCTCTCTACTCACCTTAAAACCTCATTTAAATTAATGCGTTATCTATGCGTAAAAAGGTAACGCAAATTTGTCACAGATTACAGAGCTAAACCCGTGCTCCTAATATGAATGCGCGTAGCGCATGTAAGGCGGCAAGGTGAAATGACAGGTAGCACTGAGGGTTAGCCGCCGATACCAATGAGGGATCGAAAGGGATCGCCTATCCATACCTTCACCCTGTAAAGCCAAACCCGCTAAAAACGGTGTAGAAGCTTCTGTATGCGGTCGGAGTGGTCACAACAAGGCGAAGCCGCAGTTGGGGCGTATCTCCGCGTTAGCGGGTCGTTAGAGCCGCTTACGAGCATGTAAGCAAGACTGTCAGCGATATTTGCTGACGCATCCGGTGTGGCTGGATTTGTCCAATCCCTCGATGGCTAACAGGCGAGCTGTTAGCCATCGAGGGATTCCGATCTAAACGCCCCGCGCTTTAGCGTGGGGAGCTACTTTGTCGGCGTAGCCGACGGGTGTTATGTTTAAGATCTGCTGGTTCCTCGATCTCTATTTTCACTGTATTTGCCCGAGCAAAGCGAGGGAGGTGCCATCGAGCGCTATGGCGCGATGACATCCCCTTTTTTAAAAGGCTTATTTTGTAATGGATTAACGTTCGGAATTAACGATATCAATGAGTTACTTTTCGAAACTAACTCTACCCTTCGAAACTACTTTATATCAGTTCGAAACTAATGCTCTCCGAAATGCATAACCGGTTTAAAATGTGGCCACTTTGTAGGACGTCGTGAATTATATTGGTCGCCGGCAGAGGTAGTTGCGGCGAAAAGAAGAGTATTTCAGAACGCCAGGCAGCAGAAACCCCCACGTCTGACAAGACACGGTATCGTGGGGGAGGTTTAGGGATGGATCAGAGCTGGCCGGCTCGCTCAAGCAACTGCCGGTAGTAACTTTCCGGCTCTCGCTGCAGTAAACCTGGTTGGTCTTTTTTCAGCGCCGCTTCCAGTTGCACAACCTGGTGCGGCATAGCTTTACCGGACCAACTGACAAATGCCTGATAGAACGGATTGGCTTTTCTCTTTCCCTTCGCAGAGGCGTTGATCCGCCCCTTCAAGCCGTCCAGGACAGCATCAAGACGCTCAGAGTTCTCGATAGTATCCAGTGCGTCTTCCAGTTGGCCAACGGCACGTTCTTTTTCGCGTGCAAGATCCGGACTGACAACCCACCGCTTGATTTGTTTGAGTCGGTTGCGCAGCGAATGCCTGTTTTTGAGGTCAATACCGATGTGCTCAATGCGCAGGAGGTGTCGTTCGTATTTGGTACGCAGCGTTTCTGTCAGGCCATTTTTGATGGCCCAGGTGCGGAACTGACCGAGCCACTGGCGAATTTCGTCGACGGCGATCCCGCGCGACGTGAAGAATTTTTCGCTGAGACCAGATGCGTAGTGGTTTGTTCTGTCCAGAATCGGTGTCTTTATCATGCAGCACAATGGCGTACTGCAACTGCTCCATGACCGACAGCGCGTTCAACGCGACGTCGTAGGCTTTTCATCCATTATTGTACACATGCAACACGCCCATATAGTGAGCGAGTTGCTCCATTGGCGCCATGATCTCGAACGGGTAGTCACTGTCCGGGTTATAGTCACAATTAGCTGCCATAACCTGGCTTAACGCGGTTAAAGCTTCACAGGCTTCTGAACGAGCGTGGCGCCCTGAGTACCGTCCAGTGCGATGATATCGCCCCGCCGCTCCAACCTTCCCAGTACAGCCATTGCCCCCCTGAGGAGTCAGGTTACGGTCAAAAGACATCGCGTTTTCCACCGCCCTGAACGTGGAGAAGGTGACGCCAGTGCCAGTGACCTTTTCGATGGCCAGGTGCATCGCACGTGTCTGTGGCGTCAGCCGTGATTGCGGCAAATCGCGCAACGCATGGGTCAGGTCATCTTGCCCCGTGAGGCTGCGAAGCCCCCGTTTAACGACTTTCCGGAAGTGTACCACGGCGCCGAAAGCCGCAAAGTGCCCTTTTTCGCCCCTGCGCGGCGGATCACGGGAGAAGGAGTAAACACAACATCTGGTAGCTTAAGCAGCACCTACTACCACATGCTGTGGCAGGCGGTGCTGCGGGGAAAGGGGATGATCGGCGGAGCCGGGACTGCCAGAAATCGGATCAGAAGAGAAAAACACCGAAAGTTACACATGTAAAACATATCCATATGTCACACATCTGCATATGTATCACATATACATATGTAACACATTGGCCTATACTGAGCCTATGCCGATGGGCCATGAGGCCAGAAACCAGGAGGACATCATGCGAACCGTATCGATATTTAAAAACGGCAATAACCGCGCCATCCGTCTGCCCCGTGATATGGATTTTGAAGGAGTGAGTGAGCTGGAGATCGTTCGAGAAGGGGACAACATCATCCTGCGCCCCGTCCGCCCGACTTGGGGCTCATTCGCACAGCAGGAAAGGGCTGCCCCGGACTTTATGGCGGTGCGTGAGGACGTTGTCAGCGACAAAGGACGATTCAACCTGTGAACAAGACCTATATGCTCGACACCAACATCTGTTCGTTCATCATGCGCGAGCAGCCGGAAGCCGTAATTAGGAGCCTGGAGCAGGCGGTGCTGCGAAACCACCGCATCGTGGTCTCGGCCATCACCTATGCCGAAATGCGTTTCGAGGCGATCGGCAAGAATGCCTCGCCGCGCCATGCGCAGCTGGTCGACGCCTTCTGTGCCCGCCTCGATGCCATTCTGCCCTGGGACCGGGCAGCGGTGGACGCCACCACCGAGATCAAGGCCACCCTGGCCGCGGTCGGGACGCCGATTAGCCCGAACGACACGGCTATCGCCGGGCATGCCATTGCCGCCGGCGCCATACTGGTGACGAATAATGTAAGAGAGTTTGCGCGGGTGCCGGACCTGACGCTGGAAGACTGGGGGAAATAAGTAGATATGTTCAGCAAGACGAGCGGGACGATTACGCAACAAAAACAGAGTTTAATTTTAGTACCATTGATATCAGCCCTCCTTATGGGCTGTAATGACGATAATAAACAACAATTCGAGTCAGCGAAAATAGCAGCGCTAGAGGCGGATGATCCGTTTCTTGAATTAGATGCTTTCAGACAGCATGCTGGGAATTACGGAGCGAAATGTAGGTCACGGTTCAATACTATCTATAACGAGAAACCCGACCCATGTAACACTCGAGTTAATGTGGAAAAACAAATCGTTATGGCCTCTATTGATAAAGGCTCTATACCCGCGATTATTTTTCTTTTTAAACCTTATAGTAAGTCACCACCATTGTACCCGTTTGAGATTGACAAAACTAAGGCCAACAAACTGGCATCACAACTCGTTAAACGAGCTGAATCAGCTCCAGTCGGGAAGGAAAGTCAGGCACTTCTGATGATTGCAGGACATCTATTGCAAAGCGGGAAATATGTTTCCCAAGATTCACAGAAGGCCGCCGAAATGTATATAAAAGCATGGCAATCAGGCAATGACCAAGCCGCAATGGAACTTATTAATATATATTATTATTTAAAAAAATACCGCCAAGCTTACTTCTGGCAGGTCAGAGTCGGGAGTAATGCCCCCCCTCCAAGCCAATTGAGCGAAGCTGAAATACTTGACATTCAGCGCAAAGCAGCGGAAATACGCTAAAGAGTCAATCTCTGATGAAACATATTTCATCAGCGCCATGAATGGAATTTATTTCAGCCCCTTCAGATCGGGGTGAAATAACGATAATAGTTAATGCCCAGCTTTGCGTGTACAGTCACAACACCAAGGAAAAATTGGTGCTATTGAGATTGCACAACTTGGGCATTACGTTGAATTATACCCCGAGTTAACACCGACACAAGCAATGAGCTGTATCCTGTACCCCATGGTTTATCATATTATTTTTCCCATTATTTAATTTTCCCAAGGGCATCAACAGCAGTCATTAAGAAATAATTATATAATTATGCTACATAGCCGGAACAGTACCCGAGATACCTTTCCGTTCAGCGAGGCTGTACAACACAAAAAGCACATCATTCTACCTGCTGATAAGCGCATATTCCTCCATATCGATGTGATACATCAATAATAAGTTGTCTATAAATGCCCCACTGACGGACCGCGGATTGCGGGAACCCCGCAGATACCGCTAAAACAAAAACTAACATTTTCATTGAGTTATAAAATTAACTCTTGGCTATAAATCCCACCACGCCGCTGAAGCTATACTTTGCCCATGTCGACACAAAAGGATCACCTGCCTATGTGTGGCCGTTTTGCCCAGTTCCATAGCCGAGACGAATTTCTCGCAGCCCTCGATCTTGATACGCCGGTTAGCACCACCGGCGACTGGCATGCACGATATAACGTCGCCCCCGGCACGCCGGTACCGCTGTTCCATCATCATGATGATCAGCTGCAGCTGGCACCGGTTGACTGGGGGTATGCGCCAGCATGGTGGCACGCCCAGGGAAAACCGGCCCTCATCAACGCCCGCGTCGAAACCGCTGCGAGCAGCCGGATGTTCGCTCCTCTCTGGAAACATGGCCGTGCGCTGGTACCGGCATCAGGTTGGTACGAATGGAAAAAATCCCCGGGCAATCCGCGACTGAAACAGCCGTATTTCATCTATCCCGCCGATCGTAGCCCGCTGTTCTTCGCCGCATTGTGCGCCACTGACCTGGAAGAGGCTGGCAGCTTCGTCATTATCACGGCCGCCAGTCATGACGGTCTGGCGGACATTCATGATCGGCGCCCGCTGGCGCTGCCGGCAGCCGCCGCCCGCGACTGGCTCGATAGTCGGATGACCCCGCCGCCAGGAGACATGTTGGCCGACGTTTACAGCCTTCAGGCGGAGAGTTTTTCCTGGCAGCCCGTGTCTTCTGACGTTGGTACCGTTCGCAATGACAGTGCATCACTCATCGTGACCATCGATACACCCAAAGTCTGACCCGGTGTTATCCACAGTTTTAGTGGATAACATGTGCGCAACCCCCCCCCGAAAAATCATCGTCAATGGGAATAAAAAAACACTCAAAAAATTATTAGATTACGCCGAAACTGGCATGGTGGCTTGGTTTCAGGCTTGCGTCCACGCGCGTTTCGTTTATGATTTACTGTATATATATACAGATAAATTATACCTATTATGAACACGTCGAAATTGTATTTATTTTCACCAGGTGAGTCCGTAAAACTCCCACAATTTGGTACACAGTGCCCTGCGGGCTTCCCCAGCCCGGCCGATGACTACATTGAACAATCAATTGATTTAAATGATTTTATAAAACATCCGGCGGCGACATACTTCATCCGGGCTACTGGCGAATCGATGTCTGATGGCGGGATCTTGTCAGGTGACCTACTGATCGTCGATCGGGCGGAAAAACCCGTACATGGCAGCATCGTCATCGCTGCAGTTGACGGCGAATTTACCGTAAAGCGGTTACAGCTCACCCCGCGGGTTTGCCTGGCGCCAATGAATCCGGCGTACAGCCCCATTTACCCCGAAACCCTGGAAATTTTCGGTGTGGTGATCCACGCCCTCCACTCATTTGGGAGGTGATCATGTTTATGCTGGCTGACGTCAACTCAATGTATTGCGCCTGTGAGCAGGTTTTTCGGCCAGATCTTAAAGGTAAGCCATTGATTGTATTATCAAATAACGATGGCGCCCTAGTGGCAATCAACAGAGAGGCGAAAAAACTTGGTCTGAAACGCGGCATGCCATTTTTCCAGGCAAAGGACACCATCAGAACACATCAGGTTACTGTGTTCTCGAGCAATTATGCCTTGTACGGCGATATGTCGGCACGCTGCATGACCGTTCTGGAATCCCTCGCGCCTATATCCGAGTACAGTATCGATGAGGCCTTTTTACACGTATCTGGCATCGATGCTGTCGAGTCTTTCGAAATTTTTGGGCGTCGCGTTCGCGATACCGTTCTACAACAGACAGGACTCATTTGCGGCATTGGTGTAGCGCAGACGATGACCCTTGCAAAGCTGGCTAATCACGCTGCAAAGACCTGGCCGGCCACTGGCGGTGTGGTCGACCTGACAAACCGCGATCGGCAGCGACGGCTGATGGCGTTGCTGCCGGTCAGCGACATTTGGGGATGTGGGCGCCAGCTGACCAAAAAGCTGGCCACTATGGGGATCACCACAGCGCTGCAACTTGCGGACAGTAACCTGGCGCTGATACGCCGCACATTTGGCGTTATGCTCGAGCGGACACAACGTGAACTGAACGGGGTACCCTGCATCTCGATCGAGGCGCTGCCGACGAAGCAGCAGATCATCGTCAGCCGCTCTTTTGGCCAGCGCGTCACGCAGCTGCAGGACATGCACCAGGCGGTGTGCCAATACGCAGAGCGCGCGACAGATAAACTCCGCCGAGAGAAGCAGTATTGCCGACACATTTCGGTATTTTTACGAACCAGCCCATTTGCTTCTCACGAGCCGTATTACGCTAACAGCCACAGCGTGCAGCTCATGTTGGCCACACAAGACACCCGCGACATAGTAGCGGCAGCAGTGAAAGCACTCAAAGCCATTTGGCGCGACGGGTTTCGGTATCAGAAGGCGGGGATCATGCTGAACGATTTCTGTGACAAACCTGGCCAGATCGATCTCTTCGACGAACATCCACCACGCGCCGGCAGCGAACAATTGATGAAAGCCGTCGATGGCATAAACTACTCCGGGTTAGGCAAAATTTGGTTTGCCGGCCAGGGGATCAATAAATCCTGGGCAATGCGTCGCGAACTGCTGTCCCCTTGCTACACGACACGGCTCAGCGACATTCCCGTCGCCAGGTTAGCGTAAATGTGGAGGTGGCCATAAACGATTTGGTCCCGATCGCTTCTTATATGAGCGGGGACCAAAACGTATACAATCATGAGATCAACAAGTGGTTATTTAATTAGGTGTAGAGGCTTGCAATCAATAATCTCCCTACCTGCAATAACGACACTTTTTTGCTCACATTAATTGCGTCTACCCGCAACACCAAACCCACATTATCTGTGTCTATACCTGCAATAACCCTGGCGTGCTCGCAATAATGTCCCCCGAGCTCACCGTATTTGCGTGAAACATTTTTCTCACCCTCAGATGGGGGTTGTGTCGCAGAGCGCAGACGCTGTTGGCAGGTATCAAACTGGTACTCATGATACGCAAAGGACAGTATCAGCATCCACACGGGGACGGATTATCCCCGGCAGAACAATTTTATCTGCTGGCTGCCTGAAAAACAGGCTGTGCAACTTTGCGCTGACCTCACGTCGTTAATGCGACACAACCAATCGCAGAGCCACGAGCGCAGTCCCTACAGTTTAACCCTTATATGATCAGTTTTGCGCACCTCGAAGAGCACGGTCACGGCAGCCATAGTATCCGAGCTCACTTTGGCCCCGATCATATACACCCCGAAATCGCCGGAACCCCATGCATTTGGGGCGGTTTGTTTTATCGCCACAGCGCTCCCCATCCACCAGTTGTTGGAATCGGCGTGGCCCTGCCCAATGACGACATCATCGAAAGCGATGTCCGAGCCGTCAGCATAAGTCAATCTCAATGTCCCGGACACCGCAAAATTGAGATCCACAGGCTTGTGGGGTGGGTAGTTGGTGTTATCGGCAACGGAATTTCCAGTTCCGGTAATTCTCTGGACAAACCAATTCGCAACGCCGCCGCTCCCCTTCCTACCTGCTTTTACAAGAAGGCTCAACCCGTCTGACGACACGCCGCCATACGGCTGTCCGTCCGTGATTTTATGGCGATCCTCCACAAACGATACGCCAGTTAGACCATCGGACTCGAAATACAAATAATTATTGCGCTCTTGGGTCATCGGAAATCCTTGTTGTGAAATCAATCGTTGCCCGACACAATATGCGCCAACCATTGTTGGCGATGCGTGCCCATCGATTCCGTCGAGAGAAAGAACGTGTAGACATTCCTGTCCTGATTGAAAGACGTTTGGTCTATTCTTTCATCCAGACTTGGATTTGGGCGAGGACATCGTCCGTTATGCGAAGGGCAATATTGGCATTACCATAACGTTCTCCGCCCACCATCATTCCGGAAATTGTATTTTTTTGATGCATCAAGGGAGAGCCGCTACCTCCACTTGTGATAGACACGTGCGGATAGATGAGATGGTCGGAAAATTGATCCGCCTTTCCTACGTCCTTGGTCATGACAGGTGTATTTTCATTTGGCCATTTGTCACCAGAATAGCCTGTCATACTGAACGATGCCGCCCTGATCTGGTCGTCACTCAAGTTGACGATACTGTATGTCATCACAGAATTCGGCACTGGATCCTTCAACTTGATAATTGCGTAGTCATACCTAAAGGAGTTTATTTTTTCGGTGGCTGGGAGGTTTCCATCGAAGACCCCCGGGAGAAAAAATTCACTCGCATAGTAAACACCATTGACGGAGGGGGGGTTGGTCCCAAATGTACCTACTCCCGGGTAAAAGCAGAGCCCACTGGGGGCGACCCATTTACTATTTCCGAAGTATAAACCGTGCGCCGCCGTCAAAACATGCCGCGAATCCAGCAGTGCACCAGTGGAATATGAGTTAATTGTCCCTGACACGGGACCTAGTACCGCGGCCTTTACGACGCCGATCCCGTTCCATGGCGTTGTATAAAAATTATCAACTTCCGTCCTGTTGTCCGGGTTATAGACTATCCGATTCTTTGTGGCAAAACTAAATGGACTTTCAATCAAGGTACTCGATAAATCCGTCATAGATATCCCATTTTGGTGAAGTCGATCCAGCAGGAGAGTTTATTGGCGCATCCCTTGCCTCGGAAGGAGAAGCCATTCCAACTTATCGCGCGGTATGAGAAATGCAATAAAAATATAGGAAATTAAAGGTTTTGTCACATTAAGTCGTTGAGCCAACACTGATACGCCACGGTTACAGGATAAAGGAACTGTCGGAACAATTTGACGCGAAACCGGCGGAAATCAAGGCGTTATTCAACAATCAGTTGTAGGCCAGCCCCATCGGGGTTAACCATAGGCACTATTTTTATTAATCCTGATCATTATTATTTAGATAAATATAATTAAAATCAAAAAAACAAGGGTAGTAACAGAATTGGGACCGTTTACTAATGGTGCTCTCATTAGAAGGTGTGGCGATTACGCTGACATTACCTGATGGAGTTAGAAAGAGTTTTTGGGGGGAGTGGCGGCATATGTCTAATCCCAAACGGCTTGCTGAGCGGTTGCTGATGTTACAGCACCTGATAATTTTTCCTCAATTTGAGTTTAGCATGCGTAATTATATTCCCCCTGGGTGTAGCATCCCCTAGCAATTAAGCCCGTTAGGCAGGTAGTAAGTACAAGTATGCCAAGTGGCATGCGCAAGTACTCCGCCACGTCCCCCACGGTCTTCTCAACTATCCTCTGTGAACTACACGCAGTAAGGATCATGAGTACCCCAAAAGGCAAAAGGCTATAAATATAAAGAGCCCATAAAGCCAATATTGCCACGACCAAACCAGCTGCATTTCTTATACTCATACTGGTTAAAAAGAACCCAATAACCACTGATAGCAAGAGCATAATTAAAGTGAAGTTGATTAATATATTCATTCCCTAACCTTCTCCTGTACGAAATGATAGTTTCGCATGCGAAACCTATTATATATCGTGCCACCTATGCATAACTGACACTTCATACAGGATAAAATACCCCAGAATGCCGAAAGAGTGATCGTTCATTGTCCTACTCATCCGTTAACCCGACAGTTGCGCTTCGTTCAGTAGGCTCCTTATATATACATTAATAACCAATTTTGGTAATTTCTTCAAGCTGTCTTTTTACTCTTTCTTAATTTACGCTCTGTTTTTCAGTCTCATCGTTTGCGAACTGACAATTATTAGCACGGCGTTTTTTCGCCGATCGCGATTTTGATTTCAGTAGGTATAGTTTTCCGAGGCGGATATCGCCTTTTTTAGGACTGACCGAAACAAATGCGCCGCGAACTGCTTTCCCCTTGCTACACGACTCAGCGACATTCCCGTCGCCAGGATGACGCAAGTCATATTTCATCATCGAGGGCTCTTAGCCTGGTAACACATGGCATTATTGAAGATTGCAGGTCATTCCCTCTGACTGGGCCAGATAGCAAGATAGACTGAAAATATACCTAGTTCAGACGAGCAGGACGTTCGTTTGTTACTTCGCTTAATTTTCCCGCCCCGCTCATTCTGTCAGGGGGCCGCTTGGAAAATGGAAATTATCCTACATTAATAAAACCAGCATGCGGAGGAAGCAAACACCGGCGCAATGGAATTCGGTGGTTCGAGTGTAACCACCGTTTGAACCGCGCCGTTTTTTAGCAGCCACCTGCCTGTTTTGCCCCGTAGGTTGCTTGGTCAACGGTGTATTTGTCTCCGGCACTTGAGGAAAGTTGCTGAATGAGGCCTTTGCACGAGAAGCCCATCATACTGAGATACTGCTTCGCAGATTTCACCGCCTCCTGATTCCAATCAATGTTCAGGCTGTCCACTGCTACCGTAGCGTCAGAAATCTCGTAACCATCCCCTGCATCCGATGAGAGTTGCTGAATAAGTCCGTTGCGTGAGAAGCCCGTCATACTGAGATACTGTTTCGCAGATCTAACGGCATTATTTTGAGGCCCAGTCAAATCTCCCGCCCATGTGGGCGCAGCGACAAACAAAGCGGCAGTCAGTACTATCTTCAAAAAATTCATTGAAATATCTCCATAAGCGCCTCTAACGCCCTCGAACCCCTTGCCTCGCGGGCCGATTTTACAGGGGCCGCGTGTAAAAGGGAAAATATCCGATGAAAACCGCCGTAGTGCGGTTTTTTAATGCCCGTAGGGCATGCGGCGACAACAAAACTTGAAGAGTATGGCAATTAGTTAGGGTCGCCGAAAGCCCGGCGTAGCCGGTTCGGATCTAAAAGGATCCTCGATCCTCCCCCCCACCCTGCAAAGCTGTTCTTTTTACGGCGCTGGACGCTGCACAGGTGTTTAGATCGCAACGTGCCGTTGCGATACTATACTTACAGGCAAAAGAGCTACCTAGGCCTTTACAGGATGAATTTCGGTGTATGTTTGATCGGGGGCCCACCGAGTATCGGTGGGCGGTGCTTTATAGTCAGGCGAAGCCTAGTATAGAGGAGCAGCCGGCAGAGCCGGCTAGCGACATCCTTCCCCAAAGGTATGCATCGCAACGTGCCGTTGCGATGCAAGACTAATAGGCAAAAGAGCTACCTTAGGTTTTGAGCTAACGACTTTAGTGCTTACTTTTTTGTAATGGGACCCGCCGGGTATCCGGTGGGGGCTACTGCAGTTTGTATCGTATAAACTTTAGGTGTTTCCCATAATTGAGTTATCCACATATCTACAGGATTGTTTTTTAAACCCTTTTTTTTGTTTTTTTAAAACTTTTTAAAAGCTTTTTAGACAACGCGTGAGCTCATTCCTGGTACGGCTCTCAGCCCTGTCAATATGGGATATACCAAAACTAACTATGGGCGAAACCTAAAGTTACTATGGGTAACAGCCCAAGTTGTTATGGGTAATAGCTAAAGAACGTATGGGAAATAGCTAAAGTTAGTTTTTTCTGTGACTCCCTATGGGAAACAACATAAGTTTGCCTTGACCGCATCATCGAGCTG